>JAJZHX010000061.1 GCA_021804315.1 bacterium | reverse complement strand
TATCTAGCAACAAAGTCTTTGATCATGGAATTTAACTTAAGACGTAAGGTAAAACTATTAGGCCCGCTTAAAGTTGTAATCATTTAGATATATTGTACCAAGCTCTTAAGTTTAACCTAGGGGAAAGGTCAATCTATATAAGGAGTTGTGGTAAACTTGCTGTGATATGGTTTCTCAAGTAGTTATTGTGTCCAATCGTTTACCTATAAGCGTTAAGAGAGAAAATGGCCAATTAGTTTTTTCTAGTAGTATTGGTGGTTTAGCTACTGGTCTGGCGTCATACTTATCTTATAAAAAATCAAGCTTATGGATTGGTTGGCCAGGCATTGCTAGTGATGAATTAACTAAAGAAGATAAACAGCAGATATCTGAAGTCTTATTAAAACAAAATTATGTGCCAGTGTTTTTGACAAAAAAACAGGTTGACGGATTTTATAATGGTTATAGTAATTCAATACTTTGGCCACTATTTCATGGTTTATCTTTTAAGTCAAAATCAGCTGATTTGGAAAATAAGTGGTGGCATAGTTATAAGTCAGTTAATAAATTATATAGCGAGGTTATCTTAAGCCACATAAATCATAAAGGTCAAGTTTGGGTGCATGACTATCAGCTAATGCTTTTGCCTGAAATGCTTAAAAAGCATGAACAATCTCATCATATTGGTTTTTTTCTACACATCCCATTCCCTGAGACAAAAACACTTTATAGACTTAGGCAGTCTAAGGAACTTATAAAAGGTATTCTGGGGGCTGATTTGGTAGGTTTCCATACACATTTGTATACTGAAAACTTTAAAAATTTTGTAGTTCAATCTGGTATTGGTCAGCTTTCTGGCGATCAAATATTATTTAAGCAACGTCTTGTTAAAGTGTCCAACTTCCCAATTAGCATTGATTACAATAAGTTTGCATCTTCATACAAACTTGATGCCGTTAGACATCAGGTTCGATATTATTCCAAGCGCTACAAAAAACTTAAAATAATTACTAGCGTTGATCGACTAGATCCAAGCAAGGGTTTAATTGAGAAAGTTACAGCTTATAAAGATTTTTTGATGCATAACCCTAAATATCTAGAAAAGGTTATCTTTGTTATGGTGGTAGCTCCTTCACGAACAGAAATTGACGATTACCAGAACCTGTCAATTAAACTACAAGCTTTGGTTAATAATATTAATAAGACATATGGCAATAAATCTTGGCAGCCAATAGATTATATAAATGAGTCGATAGCTTTTGAAAGCGTTACCGCTTTATTTCAAATAGCCGATATTGCCTATATTACACCTCTAAAAGATGGCATGAATCTCGCAGCTAAAGAATTTGTAGCCAGTAATAAAAAAGCTGGCGTATTAATATTAAGTTCAACAGCCGGAGCTTCCGAAGAGTTAAAAGAAGCTATTATAGTCAACCCAAATGATACTTATGAACTCTCAACTGCCCTAGAACAAGCTTTCAAAATGCGTAAGCACGAGCTTAAAAGACGCCTTAAAAACATGCGCAAATACCTATCAAGTCACACCATTCAAGACTGGGCTGGTAACTTTATTGAAGCCCTCAATCAACCATTGCCTAAGACTCCCAAAATTACATATGCTTTTAATTCAATCATTCAGGAAAGGCTGATTAAGAATTATCTGATGAGCCCTAAAAGATTACTATTACTCGATTATGACGGTAGTTTAGTCCCTTATAATAACGACTATCATAAAAGTATACCGCCAAAACAAGTAATTAAAATTTTAGGTGAATTGTCTGCTCAACCTAATAACGAAATTGTTCTGGTCAGTGGCAGAAGATCAAGTGAGCTTGAAGAATGGTTTGGTAAACTAAATATAAATTTAATAGCCGAACATGGTGCATTAATAAAATATAAAAATCAGTCTTTTAAAAATGTTACTAGTAGCAATAATGATTGGCAAAAAATAGTCCTGCCAATACTAGAAAAGTATTGTTCTTTGGCACCAAAATCATCCATCGAAGTTAAACCTCATAGTTTAGTTTGGCATTATCGTCAAACTTCACCTTATTTTGCTCAAAAATATAATGTTATTTTAAAAAGAGCTCTTAGGCCAATGCTTAAAAAGCATAGTTTAGAGCTAGTTCAGGGGAACAAAATATTAGAAATAAAAAGCCCCAAAATTTCTAAAGGTTTAGCTATTAAAAAATGGCTGAATAATAATTACGATTTTGTTTTAGCAATCGGCGATGACACAACCGATGAAGACTTATTTAAAGTACTACCGCCAAAAGCCTACTCAATAAAAGTTGGTAAAGGCCTAACCTCTGCTCAGTATCGAATTAATGAGCCTAGTCAAATTATAAGTTTACTGCGCCTTTTAGTTTAGGTTTTAATTATCTGGCACTTAGGGCAAAAATGCGTACCTCTGCCTACTAATTTAATTTTTTGGATATTAGTGCCACAACGAAGACATGGTTGATTTTCTCTTCTAAAGACATTGGCAAAATTTAAATAACTACCCTTTTCGCCTTTAGCATTAACATAATTCTTATCTGAAGATCCGCCCTTTTTAAGAGATAAATTGAGAACCTCAGTAATACTTTTATGAAGTTTTTTTATTTGACTGTCTTTTAAGTCCTTAACCCTTGTGCTTGGGTGAATTTTAGCCAACCACAAAGATTCATCAGCATAAATATTACCGATACCTGCAACTACAGTCTGATCGAGTAAGGCAGCTTTTATAAACAAATTAGGCCGCTTATTTAATTGGCTTTTTAATACCTGGGCGGTAAAACTTGGTTCAAGCGGTTCAGGACCAACGTGCTTAAAGAAATCTATATCTTTTATCTTAGAAGTTGGCATTAAGCGCATCCAGCCAAACTTACGTTGATCATTAAAAAAGAGCTTCGATCCATCCTTAAAATTAATTGTTACTCTGGTTGATTTATCGGGTAATTTATTTACTAAAGAATCGCTGGGATGACCTGCTCCAAAACTCTCTTTAGTGCTTCTAAAAACTATTTGGCCGGTCATTTTAAGGTGTATAACTAAAGAGTAATCGCTGTCTAAATCAATCATCAAGACTTTTGCCCGACGACGAAGCTTTTTAATCTTACTATCATACAAAAAGTTTTTAACAACTAATTGATCGTTAGGAAATGACTTTGGCCAGTCATATTCAACTTGATCAATTTGCTTACCAATAATAAGCTTTCTGAGTCCAAGACGTACGGTTTCTACTTCTGGTAGTTCAGGCATATTTTATATTTTATCAGTTATAATTTAAACTAATATGGATTCTATTTTTGACATATTAAAAGATAAGGAATTTAGTGAACCAGCGGAAGTTGAGAGTCTAAAAGATTATATCTTTAAGAATTTTGGTTTGAAAGTTAGTATTATGGTCAGACAAAAAGATTTTGTGATTATTGTGCCCAGTTCAACTGCCGCCGCTTCTCTGCGTCTTAATAGTCAAGAAATAAACAAAAGCCTAAAGCTTACTAAACCATTAAGTTTTCGCATACAGGCTTAAACGATTGTTGCTAAGTTTATTTTTAAATCTTCAAGATTCTTATAATGAATCCCCGTCATACCGACTGTAGCGGCTGCTTTAACAAACTTCATGTGATCATCAATAAAAACACATTCATTAGTGTCTACTTTCAACTTTTTAGCTACCAAATAGTAGATTTTTGGATCTGGTTTAATTAAGCCAACTTCTGCTGAAACTATAACCTCATCAAAACATTGTTTTAATAAATCATCGCCAATTCTTTCACTCAATACACCTTTATTGGAGTTACTTAAAATAGCAGTCTTGTAGTGCTTTTTAAGTTCACAAATGTAGCCAAGTAACTTAGTATCTTTAGCCTCAGCCTTTTCCCGATTAGCTTGCCACTCAGATAATGACTTACCCACTTTGCCTGCCATCACTTGATTAAATTCTATTTCAGAAATTTGACCTAAATTGGCACGTTTTAAATTCTCGTTTACGAATAAATAATCTTTCTTTGGTTGTCCACCAGCTAATTTGTAAGTATTATCAAAACCCCTGCCCACTATAACTCCAAAACAATCAAAGATAATTGCTTTTATCATTGTTATATTTTAGCTTAAAAACAATTAAAAATTTATATTCTCTGTTAAAGTCTGGAAATTAGGAACCTGGCCTTCAAAAAGATTAAGAGTCAGATTAACATTGCCCCGATAAGTTTTATTACCACAACTTGTAGCCCAATAATGAATTAATGTCTGGTGGTTTTTAGTGAAATTAAAAGTGTAACGATCACCTAAGGGACAAACACCGTACGGGTTACCATCTATAGGGTTTTGATTGCCATTTAAATAACCAGCAAAGTAAAGCGCTCTTAAAAA
>JAJZHX010000060.1 GCA_021804315.1 bacterium | reverse complement strand
CAATTACCTCGACTTCATCCCCGAAAGAGATGTTCTGTTGTTTTAGTGATTTAGCAGGGATTGTTACGCCACCACTTGTGCCGATTTTTATAATCTTTTGAATGCTTTGAATCATACAGACATTATAATAGTATTAGTATAAAATAGTCAAGCTATTATATGTATTTGGCTGAGGACACGGCGAGAAGTCCAAACCTTTCGCGAAGACACGTCTAATAGAGTTTTACACGAAAATATCAAACAGATACTATAAGTTTTAATGTTGAGTAGACCTTGACAGTTATTTACCAATGTAAGTATAATGTAATTACTATGAAAGCAGCAATAATTACAATAGGTAACTCTAAAGGCATACGTATACCTAAACCATTACTAGAGGAAAGCGGTTTAGTTGACGATGTAGAAATCAGACTCTTAAAGGATGGCCTAAAGATTACTCCGATTAAGATAAAGAAGGTTAAAGTTAGTGAGACCTTAATCATGAGCCAGAAAGCTCTTGCAAAGGAGTGGGACACGCCAGAGGAAGATGAAGCATGGGCATTTTTGCAGTAGGCGATGTAGTCATACTGCCCTTCCCGTTTTCAGACCTATCCAGCCGTAAATTGCGTCCAGCAGTAGTCGTTGCAAAGGCCGACTTTAGTGACCTTATATTCTGTCAAATTACATCTAAAGACCGCTCGGAAAACGGCGCAATAAAACTAACTCCGAATAACTTTAAACATGGGGGACTTAATTTAACAAGCTACGCAAGGCCAGATAAGCTTTTTACTGGAGATGAGTCAATAATTGTAAATACTTATGGCCAATTAGATGATTCAACAAGGCAGGATTTGCTTAGCTCTATAATAGCCTTGTTTAAATATTAACTTCTATTTGGCTGGCCATCTGCTACGAGGTTAGAAGTAATTTGATTAGTTTTGTAGCTGAAAGCACTGACTATCACACTCTATGCATGCTAACGTAATACCGCAAATCATTGTCTCTGCATCTACAGTCTCTAGACCATGCCACGGGTCTGACACTAAAAAGTTGCCAGCTTTATCTTTCCCGTAAATAACTACACTGTGCGCACCAACTGAACCATTTATATCGTCGGGAATTGCCTTGCGTGTATTTTTGGTCTGGGTAGGCAAGTCTACCTAGGCCATGAGTAACATAAGAACAGATATTTACGAATACTGGACTACTCGCAAGTAGGGAATATAATAACTCTGTTGTCACGTGAGGTTTTATGGTCAACTCGCCACCATCCTCAAAAATATCTATGTAAGCCTGAAAGTATATTGACGACCAGTATTTCCCACCTATTCCTGCCACATTTCGCTTGTCTTTAACGAGTTCAAGCTTTTTAATTATTCCCTCGTTGCCCAATTTAGACCAGCTTAAATCGAGAATTTGAAAATCAAACGAGTAAAAACTTACCTTTAAGTCTTCATGTAAGACCAGGTAGCTAGTTGTGCCGTAACACTCCTAAAAGGCTTACCGTCTTCTCCCTTAGGTTGAGGCACTTCTTTTATTAACTCTTCTTGAGATTTATCAATGTTGTAATAAGAAAGCAAGGTAGAAAGTCCAGTGTAGTCGCAGCTTGAAGAGGTTGGCTGGAGCTGGTGTCTGATAGGGTGATTAACTTTATTCACGTTATTATGATATCAAAAGTTCTAATTCCCACATGCATAAAAGATATTCAACAGGGGCGAAAATATTGGCTGGGGATAGGGTATGGTAATCAAACCTTTAATGTTCATAAGTAAGCAAGCTACAAACAGCGGGAATTATCAGAAAAGACTTGACTGAAACTCAATATTGTATATACTTGTATATACAAGGAGAAAATATGAATGTAACTCAATCATTACAAAAATGGGGCAACGGTACTGGTGTTCGTATACCGAAGAAAGTAGCTCAAGCTGCCAAGATACGTCTTAACCAGCCACTTATAGTCTCGCTTCAGGATAACTCCATCCTACTTACTCCTGTTGAAGATAAAGAGCTAACACTTGAGGTTATGCTTGAAGGGGTAACTCCTGATCAAATTGGCGGAGAGATTAATTGGGGAGAGGATGTAGGCGCCGAGAGATATGAATAGCAGCGACTATATTCCTGATAGAGGGGATTTTGTTTGGCTTACACTAGATCCTAGAGTTGGCCACGAACAATCAGGCAAAAGACCAGCTATCATCTTAAGTCGAAAGACCTTCACTAAACATACTGGTCTAGCAGTAATATGCCCAATCACCTCAAAAATTAAAAACCTACCCTTTGAGATAAGGGTTAAAACAGAGGTTATCGATGGAGCAGTACTGCCAATTCATGTACGAAGCGTGGATGTTAAAGCTAGACGAATCAGCTTTATTGAAAAAGCAACAGACGAAATTATTCAGAAGGCAAGCAAAGCGGTTTATTTGTTCGCTAATTAACTTGGCTGGGGATGAGGGATTCGAACCCCCGATCACGAGACCAGAACCCGTTGCCTTACCGCTTGGCCAATCCCCAATAAAACAGCTAAAATTGTAACAAGTTTTTAACAGAATACCAAGGGCTCGCAAAATTTCATACCAAATGCGACATAGCCCCAACCTTTGCTAGTTTTCGTTTAGCATCTTCTGGATTTTGTTTGTATAACTGTTTATACCAGGACAAATAACTCTTGATGAAAATAACCAGCCAATACTAAGCGTGCCTGGAGGTGCCGGCGGTATGAGCGGTCCAGCTACAAAGCTTGAAGGAAGAGAACAGCTAAAATTCTGGAAACAACATTATCCAGATATTGATATTGTAAGTACTCTAGGAGTATTTGACGGAGAAGAGCTAGAAGCTAGGCGACAACTGGGTGCTAATGCAGTCGGTGGCGTATCTTTCCTGTGGGAAAGCAATAACTGGAAAGCGGCAGTTACGAAAATACTTAGCGACTGGGTAGAACATTTAGAGATAGATAACTAAGCACTTATTCTCTAGTTATTGCTACAAAATCTACCAAAAAAGTAAACTTGCATATCAACTAAAGGCACGGTTTGAAAGCGGGCAAACCGTGCCACTCCTAGCAATCTATAGTAAAATAGGTCCTAGCGAAGTCGTACAGATGAGCCACAAATCATTGGTTACACAAATGGGTTAATCGTTTTAACCTCTGATATATGTGCAAAATCATTAATGTTATCTGTTGCAATTAAATTAACGCTTGAAGATAAAGCAGTTGACACTAGATAGATATCAAATATTTTATCACCACTGACACTGTACTTCTTTAACAGATCCATAAATATATACCCAGTCACTTTACTTGGTGCTAGCACTCTTGATTTATCGCTTATAGCCGACACAGCTTTGAGAGCAGCTTTGGTTTCCATAGGATATTCGAACTTACGATGCGTAAGTACCATTAAGGACTCAAGAATATTTTGTTGAGCTACAGCAAGATTTGCTATATTGTCCTGTAAAAACTTTTGTGCAATTAAGTGTTTTGGGCTTGTTCTGTTAATTGCATAGATGATAATATTTGAGTCGATCAGAATAGTATGTTGTGGCATGACTTTATAAACTAGGATAGTAGTCTTTTCTACTTAGGTTATCTAATGGTGCACCCAAATCGTGGCTTTTAAAAAGAATATTCTCTGCTTTAGTTTTGGCTTTTTTATTCAGATACTCTTCTAATGCACTATTAAAGACTGCTTGGAGAGTTGTATCTTCATTTAGAGCTTCCTCCTCGGCAGCTTTCTTTAAATCGGAATTCATTCTTAAAGTAGTTCTTATTAGCATATTGTCATATTAGCATACGTAATTATTCTTGTCAAAAACTACCAAGTAGAGTTCCAGAAGGAGCTAGTGTAGAACTACACATTCTGCCAGATAGCTCCTTCCCGGAAATACGTGTGTGGTACAAGCAAGAATTAATACTAGACATATCCCTTGCTCCCACTAATAAGTAGTATACAAGCAAAGTAGAAGTTAACAGGTTACATAGGAGTGCAATTTTAGCACTGCATATTTGATTGATACTTAGTGCAATCTTGAAGGTTGGTTAACAGATCTAGTATCTGATTGTTATCTGATACCTATAGCCATTCCAAAACAAAATGGCCAAATTACCCTGTAGGCTGGTATGCCTATGACAGATGCTAAAAACAAAAATTTTCGCTTTCTAAAAGTAAGCTCTTAAAGATAGAAACCTCCATGAGATCAAAAGAACTACGGCTATAAAAAAACACTAGAGCAACAATCTTAAGTAATCTTCTATTAAGCCTCTGTGTGGCCAATAAAGGCAGAGAAGTATAACTCCCCAAGCAGAGTAACCTTCTGCTTTAATTGAAGTAGATACACGGTGGCTCATAGCGCACCTCTTTCAGAATCCTCAGATAGTAACTGCTTTATCTGGTTAATATCTTCTT
>JAJZHX010000059.1 GCA_021804315.1 bacterium | reverse complement strand
GACTAAAGACTTCCCCCTTACTTGGCTTTAAATTAATAATTTATTTTATTTTCTTTTAGCATATTAAAACTAAGATTTTGCTTTATATTTTTTCTTTAGGGTCGAAGATCCTAAGAAAAGGAAGTCTTAACCTATGTTATAAAAAGTTACTTTTCCTTAGCTTACACTACTTCTTGATTTTATATTATTAACCAAATGGGGGTACTAGTCAATACTAAATTCTAAATTTATATTCTAAATTTACTTTTATTAAGCAAATACTCGCCTTAGCTAATGAATATTGTAAATACTAGCTTATTTTTTGCCTTTAATAACATCGTCTACCAGGCCGTAGTCTTTAGCTTCACTGGCTGTCATCCAAAAATCTCTCTCCATGTCTTCATGAATTTTGGTTAGTTTTTGGCCGGTGTTTTGACTCATTATTTCTTCCATAAGTCTTTTAACTCTTAAAGATTCCTGCAGGTCAATCTCCTGGTCAGTTACTTTACCCCTAGTGCCACTAGATGGTTGATGAATCATCACTGTTGAATTTGGTAATAAAAATCGTTTCTTTTTAGTCCCGCTACTCAGCAAGAAGGCAGCAGCACTGGCTTGAACACCTATGCCGACAGTTTGAATATCGTTGGCAACATGTTTCATAGTGTCATAAATAGCTAAAGCGTCATAAACACTACCGCCAGGGCTATTAATATAAAAGAGGATATCTTTTTTAGGGTCTTCAGCATGCAGAAATAATAGTTGGGCAACTATAAGATTAGCAGTGGCTTCATTAACGTCACTGCCTAAGAAAATAATTCTGTCTTTAAGTAAACGACTATATATATCATAGGCCCGTTCATAACGCCCTTCATTTTCAATAACCGTAGGTATTAAAACTTGATTCATAGCATTATTATAAGCTAATAATTTAGCACTCGTCAAGTATGAGTGCTAATTAGCTATCTATATAGGTCATTTGAAGAAGTGGTAAGTCGGTAATGTCTTGCCGATACCTACTTATTAATTCAGCTATTTTTCTAGCGGCCAAAACATTAACTTTAGGAATCATTGGATAATCTTGATGAAAATTATCTGTTAATAATAAATTTAATCTAGTCTTGGCCTGATTAGCGATCACGTCAGAAACAATAATTCTTTTAGGCTGATAATCACTAACGTCACTGAGCTCATAGGATAACCTAAAGAAAAGTCTCTCATGGGTTATTAAGTCATCGCCATCTTTTATAGAAGAATAATCTGAAAAGGCTAAGCCATTTCTATACATTGCTTGCATTTTTTGAAAGTCCGTCATGTCCCTTGTAATCACGCCTGCAAGGTAAGCAATTGTTTCTGTTTCCAACAAAGTGTCTAGCGCCCATGTCCGATCAGCTAACACTTCCATAATACATCTTGCCTTTCGTTAAAATAGGTAAGTATATTTATTATGCAGATAATTCACTGGGCTTGATAGCGAAATTTATTACAGTACAGTTTGTAGTTATTTAGCTGTAGCCAGGTTTTTTAAATAATCAAGAGTCTTTTGAACCATTAAACGACTTCTAATGTCATCTCTGCCTGGTTGACTGTCAAGTTCTGCCTGCATAGCGGGATCCTGATACTGCATTTTTAAAGATTCAATATAACTTGTTACCTCTTCAGGTAGAACTGTAATATTTTCTAGATAGGCTATCTCGCCTAAAATTATTCCGGTTTTAATGCGTTGCTTAGCTATAGGACGTTCCTTTTCACGATGTTCTTCTTCGCTCACACCATCTGCTTTAAGATGTTCTTGCCACGTTTGACCTCGGTAAACTAAGTTTTTCTTTTCTTCATTCTCAAGGACTATAATTTCGTTATCTATCACTACATCAGGAATTGCAATTTCTGTTTTTTCAACAATTTGGTTAACTATTTCATTGTCAAAAGCTTGATCAGCTTGGTTTTGTTTTTGAGTTAATAACTGATTTTTGACGTCAGTTTTTAGCTCATCTAGATTAGTGAATGGACCAAAAGATTTGGCTAATTTATCGTCTAATTTAGGTAGATCTATCTGCTTAATTTCTTTAACCAGCACACTAAAGTTAACTTTTTTATCTTGAAGTTCTGAAGCACTATAATCTGAGGGAAATTTGATAATAAAAGATTTTTTTTGATTAGCTTTTAGACCAATTAATTCCTCTTCAAAACCAGGGATAAAGGTTTTACTGCCTAAAATGAGCTTAAAGTCTGAAGCTTCGGCACCAGCTATGGCAGTCTTAGTCCTAGGGTCAACACCTTTAAAATCGATCGTTAGTTCGTCGCCATTCTTAGCTAGCCGTTTAACTATTTTTTTAGGAGCATTTCTCTCAGCTAGATTCTTAATAACCTCCATTATCTCTTGGTCGCTTACCGATACTTTCTTGGGTGTTAATTTTATTTGCTTATAATCTGCTAATTTAATAATGTCGATGATATCAACTTTTGCCGAATACTCTAATGCAGTAAAAGGTACAAATTTTGTAACTGTAATCTCTGGTTCATTGACCGCCTTAATATTTTTTTCTTTGATTGCTTTAAAATAACTGTCATTAATAGATACATTTAACAATTCATTTTGTAATCTGCTGGTTTCAATATTCTTTTCTAATAAACTTTCAGGGGCCTTACCTTGTCTAAAGCCAGCAATCTTTACTGATTGTCCTAATTTTTTTAGAGCAATTGATTTAAACTCTTCCATTTCCTGAAGGTCTAAGTTAATAGTTAATTTAATATTTGTAGGACTTAAAGATTCTTGATTAATCTGCATAAGCTGTTAGTTTAGCAATATCTAATGGTTTTTGCCAATTTTTATTTCATGACAGTTTTAAGAACAATAATAGCCATAAACGCCCATAGTAGTTCAACAATCGCTCCAAGTGGTCTTTGAAACCATTGAATTTTTGATGCGAACTTACTGTATAAACTTGGTTGCCAAGGCTTTCTAGTTTTAAGTTTAATAAAGCGATTGAGCCAAAATAAGTCTGGGCTAGCAGCTACGAAGGCACAGACCGAAGCAAGAAGAGCATGATGAGGGTCAAGCGCTAAAATGACAATGACTAAGCTAACAGATAAGATGGCATCAGTTATTAGCAAGCCACGAAAAGCTTTGGATTTTAACCAAGCCTCATCTTCCATATTCGGACCAAAGTGAGGCAGAGAGTCACATACAAAGTGAGATAAAAATGCAACAATTATCGCTACTTCCGGAATACCAATGATAAAGCCGATGGAGGCTCCTGTCAGAGCATGATTGGTTGAGGTCATTTTTTTAAATATTCGATTATCTTTTGTAAAGTAAAGTTGACTTCTTTACCTGAATTTAGATCTTTTAACTTATATTTGGCTGATGCTATTTCAGTTTCACCAATTATTAAGACTCTGCTTAATTGTTTTTTGTCAGCATGTTTAAGCTGTTCTCCTAGCTTTTTTTGACTTAAATCAACAGCCACCTTAATACCTGCTTGGCGTAGACCTTGCAGAACTGGCTGTGCTTTAAAAAAGACGTCGCCGATTAGGGCTACATAAACATCGGCTTCTGGACTAAACTTAGGCATTAAATGATTAGCTTCTAAAAAATTAGTCAGCGTAACATCACCCCAGCCAAAGCCAACTGTTGGCACAGGTGCAACACCAAATAGACCAACTAAACCATCATAACGACCGCCACCCATCATTGATCGGTTGTTGTCCGGGTTTAGATCAACAACTTCAAATATAATGCCACTATAGTAATCAAAGCCCCGCATAATTGTTGGATCAAATTTAACATTAGTCTTATTTAAAGTCTGCATTAAGGTACTTAACTGCTTAAAAGACTGTTGCTGTTTCAGAAAGTCTGGTAAATCTTCTAACGATCTGGCTTCAAGAAAGCTAAGTAGTTTTTCATTGGTAAGCCTTGTTTTATGGTCGTCTGATAAAACTAAATCAAGTTGTTTTATAAAATCAAGCTTAGAAATTTTATGCATTCTATCGATTAGCTTGGAGACTGCGTAAACCTGTTGACTGTCTAAGTTTAAATAATTTATTAGAACGTCATCTACTAGACTTCGGTGATTAATC
This sequence comes from bacterium, assembly GCA_021804315.1. GTDB lineage: Bacteria > Patescibacteriota > Saccharimonadia > Saccharimonadales > UBA4665 > JAJZHX01. The sequence continues at coordinate 371 of JAJZHX010000059.1, read as the reverse complement.
CTGATTTCATACATAGTATCATCAGCTTTAAAAGCTTTAAAAATATCATCAACTAAATTTATTAGTTCATATTCAGCCTGAATATCTTGCACGCCAAAGATATCAACATTCAATTGCCAGTGCTCTCTTAAACGACCGCGTTGGGGTCTTTCATATCGCCAGAGATTAGGAATTGAATAAAGTCTTAAAGGATAAACCAGTTCTTGACGTTTGGCCGCAACTAACCGGCTGACGCTAGGTGTCATTTCCGGTCGAATGGCTATTTCTCTTTTGCCACGGTCAGTAAAATTATATGTTTGTTCATCGACTATTTCGCTACCAGACTTAGCCAAATAAATCTCTAGTGGCTCAATAATTGGGGCATCATACTC
>JAJZHX010000058.1 GCA_021804315.1 bacterium | reverse complement strand
AATAAAAAACGCACCTTTCGGCAGCTTTGGAATGCGCGAATTAACGCTGCTGCTAGAATTAATGGAACTACTTATAGCAAGTTAATTGCTGGCTTAAAAACCAACAATATTAATTTAGACCGAAAAATCTTAGCTGAATTAGCAGTTAATGAGCCTGCGGCTTTTTCTGAAATAGTTAAAGCTTCTCAGAAATAAAGACTGTAAATTAAATAGGCCCCTTTTGATTACTCAAAAACGGACCTATTTTTGTCAGATCATTATAAGCCGGGTTCTGTCTAGGCTGATCATCTATCTAGACCTAGTGTTGCCACTAAAGGTTCAAGCGGTTTTTATGATAGATCAAAGCTGGGAAACTTTTAAGCTTAAGGCTTAAATAAGATCTATCTCCTTGCAGTAGACAGGGTTTACCTCTTTACGTCGTCACCGATATAAACTGTGGGCTCTTACCCCACTCTTTTCACCCTTACCAAAATGGCGGTATTGTTTCTGTGGCACTTTCCCTAGGGTCACCCCCGGTTACCGTTAATAACTGTCTTTCCCTTTACTGCCCGGACTTTCCTCGTGCTAATTTTAGCACGTGATCAGCTAATAATCTGACATAGTCACTATTTTAACATTATTACTCGATTTCCAACATGGGTTTTCATGTAACACTGTCAACTTCTTGAATTTCTGATTTTAATCCTAAATGTTCATCAAGTGCTCGATTAACAGCAGTATCTGCTAGTTTATTAAACTCTCTGGGAACATGAGAAAAATTAATATGTTTAAATTGCTTAGACAATTTAATAATTGAATCGTGTAAAGGCCATAAATCTCTATTTTTGATCTTAAAAATACCCCTAACCTGATTAATAACTAATAGACTATCCATATAAACTTCTACTTCTTGAACGTTATTTTTTAGACACTCTTCTAAAGCTAGCTTTAAAGCTGTATATTCAGCCTGGTTATTTGTAGTTACGCCCAGATAAACACCCTTGTCTATTAAAACATTGTCTTCTTTATCTAACATGACAAAACCACTGGCGCTAGGTCCTGGATTACCTCTAGAGCCACCATCAGCAAAAACCTTAACTTTATCCGGAAAAGCTAGATTATCCTTTTTTTGATTAACAGATGAAAAATTAACTATATTATCTATAGCCTCAGCCATTTTATGATCCTTTTCGGTAACTTTTTGATTACCTTCATGAGTAATTAGCCAGATTTGAACTACATTCCATTCATTTTCCCATCTTGGATGATGCTGATACTCTTCAGCAATTTCAGCAACTTTAGTCATAAAGAACCAAGCTTGTTTAAAGTCTTCAAAGTTAAATTGTTTATATAATCCGTGTTTAGTTTCTTGCCACATGCCTTATATCTTATCATGTTTATTTTTTAAAGATGGCTTTAGAAGGTGAAATTATTGGCCCAAAATAGGTCAATTCCAGGTAGCAGGTAGTCAGTTGTAAGCTAAAAGAACTTTAGACTATTTTCATTAAAACCCCAGAGCTCGAACATAGATGACCAGTAGTGATTAAACTTGAACAGCTAGGTGCCTATTAGGTGTTATGAGCAGTCAGTGGCCTATGGGCAAACTCGCTCCCCTAGACATTAGTAAAATTAGCCCTACTCGTCTGGAATGCTAACTATAAACTTTTAATGTCTAATCCTGCTATTTTTAATGAAGTTAGGTTTTGGTCGTTGGTAAAAAAAGTTTCTGCGTGCATCACTATAGACGAAGCTATATGTAACGCATCAACTAGCTTTAGAGTAGGATTCTGTCGCCTTAATCGAGCCACCTCAATCAATACATTATCATTAACCTCTTGCCATTGAATATCTAGCTCGTTCAAGAACGACAATGCCTTAGATTGTAATATCTCATCATTGAGCTTAGGGCTAGCTAAAACTTCAGCATAAACTAATTTTGAAGCCGATTTAGTTCCCAGATTTTTAAGTAGCTTGGCGGCAAGAGGCCCAAACTCCTCATGCCCATTAAGAATATATATAAATATGTTGGTATCGAGAGCAATCATAGATTAGGTAGCTGTCTATCCTCTCTTAACTGCCTCTGGTAATGAACTGCATCTTTATCCAATTCATTACTTAGTACGCCATAATAAGCGTCTATAGGAGATAATGAACCCTATTAATTATCTGCTTGATACGGTTGCCATAAGTGAAGCCGTAAAGTCTAGTAAAAACAGTGGCTACATGAACTGGTTAACCACTACAGATGATGAGCGCTTATATATTTCATGCCTAACTCTAGGAGAAATTCAAAAAGGCATATGCTTAGCTAACAACCCAAGACTACACCAGCAACTTGAAGACTATCTGTCTGGATTACATGAAGCTTTTGAGGGTAGAATACTACATATTTCGGCAGCATGTGGACAATTTTTGAATATTAAAGACTGCAAATTTCTATCTCTTTTATATTAAGGCTTAAAAGTTTCTGATCATTAGTTATGAAGCTCTTAGCTTTATGTTCTATTGCGTTAGCTATATGTATTGCATCATAACCATAAACTTGTTTTCCGTATTGTTTGGTCAGAGCTACTGCTCTTTTAGATATACTAAGTGACACAGGGGTAAACTTAGTAGAATTAAACTCATCTAGAATTGTAGCTAGCTTCTTACAGTTATCTGCGTCATTTAAAACAGCACCTGTCATCAATTCTTGCCATGCCAATACCGATAATATAGCACCTTCCTGCTCCCCTTGCTCTATGACTGTCTGTGCTTGTGCAGACCAAGGACTGGTGCCCTCTAACGCATATATTAATACATTGGTATCGTAGGCTATCATTTGTTTATTTTAGGGCTGCATTGAATCTCGAAGGGTTCTTGTATACTCTGCAGCATCTTTATCTCCACCAGTCCACATCCCAGGTAGGCTACCGAAGTGTTTTTTTATAGGCAATTTGCTTGATAGCCGCAATTCATTATCTTCACTAACAAGCACAGTTAACCTAGAACCCGGTTGAATCTTTAAACGCTCACGTAGTTCTCTAGGTAAAGTAACTTGACTCTGAGAAGAAAGCTTTAGTATGTAAGTTGTTTCGCTCATAATTTAATTATAGCCTACTTGAGAAATAAAATAAAATATATTTTTTTACTTTATTGGGTCAACCAGGAGCGATTAAACTTGAACAAATAGATATAAGTTATGACTTAACAACTAGAATAAATTACGAACTATGACTCAAAGATTGCGAATTTGCATCTCTTTTAGATTAAGGTTTAAGAGTTTTTTATCATTAGTTATAAAGTATTTAGCTTTATGCTCAATAGCTGTAGCAATATGTATTGCGTCAGCTACCCTTAGCGTTTCATGTTCATAGCGTAATCTACCAGCTAGAATGGCAATGTCTGAAGTAAAGTCACATACCTTAAACTGCTTCTCTGTGAAGAAATCTAACACTTTCTTGTTGTCTGTACCACTCAGAATCTCCATGATAGTAATAGTCGGCAAAGGAATTAGTCCGTACTGAAGCGCCTCTTTAATTGCCTTTTCGGAACTCTCAAAAAATTCTGGATTCCTCTCAAGAAAATAAATATATATTCCTATCGAGTAAAATCATAATTTAACGCCATTCTTCATCTCGTTGCCTGCGAACCCAAGTAGCTACGTCAATACCTTGTTTACCCCACGCGGTCTTAGCTGTATCTAGACTACCGGCATACTTAGTAAGCTCATCAAAACCTATAAACTCATTAAAGCTTTTTACAATTATCGAACCGTCACTAGCAGCCTCAACTTTCATCTTTTGCCCAGGCTTAATATTTAGTTGTCTACGTACAGCCTTAGGTATAACAATTTGGTATTTGGGAGAAATAGTAGTTATCATACATTTAATTATATATAAACGTAAAACTTATTAACAAATAAAGAGTTATAAAAAATAAGCATAAGCGTTATGGTCGGAAGTCACATATCCTGCTTGAACTTTTTAAGTATATCACTGAAAATCCAGAGCCATCAGACTGTTACTTGAGAAATTAAAGACCTCAAGACCAGCTAAAACTACTTTAGTGGAAGGGCTAGTCTTTTAGCTACTTTATATTTAGAGACTCAACGACTGATAGAACGGCACCTACTGAAGGGTCTGAACTATTTGAAAGCATTGTAGATGTCCAAGAATAGTTAGTGCTAAAATCGCACAAATCATTGTTAGCAAAAACATCAACTTCTATATTGTAAGATTACCAGCAGACTAATTACGCTAATTTTTTCCCATGCCAGCTTTTATTGTAGCCCTAGATGCTCTCTAAGGTACAGGGGGTAGGCTATATGAGATACAAGGTTTTGTTTTGAGATTGCTATATATAGGCATATATTTTTAACCTTTCAGGTTTCTACCCTGTTATGTTTATAAATAATGTAGCTTTTACGTTCCATAAAGCGAGTTTACTGGATGAAAACTCAAATCTAGCTTTTTTCTCCAACCACCATTGAGCTAGCTTTACATCACCGTC
>JAJZHX010000057.1 GCA_021804315.1 bacterium | reverse complement strand
TGCCATTTGCTTTGGAGTGGTTGTAGTCGTGGCCGATAGACTACCATTAGATTTTGATACTCGATTAGCTATCAAGTGATAAGCCAGATAAGCAAGTGATATAACGACAATAATAACCACTATCTTAATAATTTTCGATTTAGTTTTCTGATGTCTATTTACTTTATCTGTATACTTCATTAATAGTCTCTTAACGCCAATCACAACACTTATATTATTTTATTCTAAGAAATTGCTGAGTTATATTACATGCCAATTTATAACCATCAATAATTTATTAAAACAATCTTACCTATTTTAGCATCAAGTAGCCCAATTCTAATACATTTAGTAGTTTTTGCTGTTTAACTAAGTATTACTTTGCTGAAAAATAATTAATAGCCACTACTGTTACTACTCGAGCTTGTACTATTAGATTGACTTTGATTAATGCTCAAAGGCACAGCTAATTTAAAACCATTTACTCCATTACCAGTTGGTGTTCCTCCTTGGCTGTCACCAACATAAGTATACAGAGGTAAACCGTTGTAGGTATACTGAATTTCCCCATTATCTGTTCGCTTAATTGTGCCAACATAATTAGGTAGATTAGTGGTTGAAGTTTTATCCTGATAAGCTGGCCAGATCGATAAGCATGAGCCAGTACATCGACTTACACCTTTTGAATCAGCCCCGTAATTATAAAGAGGCGTGCCGTTAGGTTCAGCAAGGTAATTACCATATTTAGAACTGCTTTTAGTTATTACAATAGCGTCACTAACCGGTCTTGAACTAGTAGAAGTTGTTTGAGTAGGAGTTTTATTGTTTGAAGATTTGTGAAGCACAAAATAGCCGGCTACAATAATCACCACCACTATGACTGTAGCTAATATACCTATTTGATTTCGTTTCATTTGTTATCCCCCAAAAATTACTTATGAGCTAATTTTAGCACATTTAAAAGGTATTTTGTAAGCTACTAAGAAGAGCTAAACTTAAATATTATGGTAAAAATGTAAAATCAAACTTAGGGTTTTTTTGTCACTGTCAATAATTTATAATGGTTCGAAGTTTATGAACCAAAATATAAATCCTAAGTATAAATCAAGAAGTATTGATGGCTTCATTGCCCCTACTAACAAACCAATAAAACCAAAAATTAACCATCCTCCAACTAAAATCGTAGATAATACTGCTGGTGCTTTTAATCAACAAACTAAAAAAGTAGATTTGTTAAGTAAAGCTTTTTTAGCACCAGTCAATCAGCAAGAGCAGATACTAAACCGTAATCTTGTAGGTAATTTATCAAAACCCAGTAAACTTAATCACCGTGGGGATAAACTAAAAAGACCTAGAAAAAAATTAAGCAAGAAAAAAACGGCTCTACTATCTGTATTAGCGGTATTTGTAATCGTCATAGGTTTAATTGGTGCTGATCTGTTTCAGCTGTATCATAAAGTTCATCATATTAATGTTAATGGTCTGTCTCAGTCAGTTGGTGGAGCAGAAAATATCTTGGTTGCTGGTTCAACTAACCGTTGTAATCTAAAAGTCCAAAATGCTCAGTGGGGTTTTTGTTCTGATGGCGTGACAGGCATTAATAGCGACATAATTTTTATAGTACATGTTGTACCGGCTACTAAATCGGTTAGTGTCTTATCGATTCCAAGAGATACCTTTGTGCCCAATGCCAGAAAAGGCAATGAAGCCTTTAAGATTGATGCTGCGCTTTATGAAGGACCAACCCAGCTTGTTAATGCTGTAGAAGAGGATTTTGGCATACCGATTCAGCACTATATAGAAGTTGGCTTTGATGGCTTTGTTAATATTGTTAATGCTCTTGGTGGTATTAAGATAGATTTTCCTATGCCAGTTTATGATGCTGAATCACATCTAAATGTCCAAACCCCCGGATGTTACAAGTTAAATGGCGTTCAAGCCCTGCAAGTTATTAGAGCCAGACATCTTCAATATAAGGCACCGGGCATTACAACTAACAACGTTAATTATTGGCCACAAGAAAATGAAAGCGATATCGCTAGGATTAGTCGAACTCACGAATTCTTAAGGATCTTAGCTAGTGATGTCGCCAGTCGAGGCATAGATAATCCAATTACTGATCAAAATCTAATTAACGCTATGGCTCCTCAGGTACAAATTGATTCTGCTTTTTCGATTGCCAACATGATTAGTCTAATGAAAACCTTTCATGGCTTAAACTTTAGTAGTGTGCCACAGTACACGCTACCTGTCGTAGTAACTAATTTTGGTAGCTACTATTTTGAAGGTGAAGACTTTGGGTATGTTGTTTTTCCTTACCAAAATACCGACCAAAATATTATAGACAAGTTTTTAGGTACAACCAGCTCCATTAACACGATGACGGGTAAGCCTTTACCTGATCCTGCTACGGTTAGAGTTAACGTTATTAATGGTAGCGGAGTAAGTGGCCAAGCCACTCAGGTCAGTAGTGGTTTACAGTCTCTAGGTTTTAATATAGCTAGTCAACCTTCAACCAATAAGCCTGTTAGTACCCAGGCCCAAGAAACGGTTGTCTATTACTCAAACATGAGTGATATAGGTGATGCTTTGGCGGTTGCTCGTGATTTATCTAGTTACGTTATAATATCTAAAGATGCACATATGGTAACAAGTGGCTCTAATGTCACTGTCTTAACAGGTACCGGAGCTAGTGTTAGCTTACCAACACCCACCTCATCGACTAGTTCTACTGCCAATAGTAATACTAGTTCTAGCCAGGCATCATCTGCTTCTAGTAGTAGTGGTACAGTCAGTCTAGGCTCATTAAGCTCTGCCGATCAGCCTCTAAAATCTTATGATCCTAAAGCCTGCACACCTAATCAAAAAGTCATGGTTAATACAAAAGTTTGAATAAACTTTAATTTTAAGTATACCAAGGCAAGTAAGTTAACACTGAGAAATGTCGTTAAGCGCACTGCTCGTAAAATCCCAACCGTAATATAGGGCACTAATCTTGATTACACTAGCTTCAATTGCATTGTCTGCTCCAGGTAATGAATCTGAAGCGGCAGCATTAATGTCGTTACAGATAGCTGCTTGTACGCTACTAAGATTAGGGGAATAGCCTAAAGTCATAACTTTTGGTTCTTGAGCACTGAGAGCATCCCAGGCTGCTGAGTTAAGCAAGCCATTACTACACTGCAAGGGTGAAGGCACACCGGATGAGTTATAGCTAACGTTCTGATAGCATTCGGCAATTTTAGGTGGAACTTTAGCGGGGGATAAAATAGTATAAGCCTGATTAACATTGGCTGTTGATGTTAAGCTTCGACTTGAAGATGAACCAGCGCTACTGAGTGAACTTTTACTTAAAATGATCAGCCCCAAAAGGCTAATAGCTATAATAATAATTATTAGCTTTATTACATTTAAAAATATTTTATTATTTACGTTCATTTAAAATTTCCTATATCTTAGTTTATACTAATCTGGATGCTATTAATTCAACTTTTTTAGTCTCTAAGATATAATAAACTATCGTTAGATAAAAAAATGGCGTCGTGGCGGATTGGTTACGCAGAGGTCTGCAAAACCTTTTAAGCCGGTTCGACTCCGGTCGGCGCCTCCAAGAAACCTTAACAATTTATAATAAGTTTTTATCTTTGCGCGGGTGGTGGAATTGGTATACACGAGGGACTTAAAATCCCTTGCCCTTATCCGGCTTGCGGGTTCGAGTCCCGCCCCGCGTACCAGTATTTTCAAGCCAACTATTTGTTAACTTGAGCTAACCTTAAACTTTAGTTTAATATAGCTTAAATGCTGAAATTTTCGAACCCTAAATTATATTGCTGTGAGATAATACTTTCATGCAACCGGTAATCCACCTTTCCTCAATCAGTAAGCGGTTTGGGCATAAACAAGCACTAAATAATGTCTCAATAGCTGTAAATCAAGGGGAAATATTTGGATTTCTGGGCCCAAACGGAGCTGGCAAAACCACGACTATACGTTGCATGATGGATTTTATACGTCCTGATACGGGCAATATTTCAATATTAAACAAAGTCATTGCAAATAGTCCTAATATCAAACAGAGCATTGGTTACTTTGCTGCTGAAAATCAACTTCTTGAAAAATGGAACGCAAAACAACATATTGAATTTTATCGTGACGTAAAACACGCCGATAAATCTGCTTATAAGCTTCTAAGGACACTTAATTTAGACCCTAATATGCCAGTTAAACATATGTCGACGGGCAATAGACAAACGCTTGGTTTTATACTTGCACTAATAGGTCACCCTCAAGTGCTTATTTTAGATGAACCTACGAGGGGTTTAGACCCACTCTTACAAAACGAGGTTTATAAAATACTAAAAGCCTACGTAGCTGGTGGCGGAACTGTATTTATATCCTCTCACAATTTAAATGAAATTGAGCATTTATGTACAAATGTGGCTGTTATAAAGGAAGGTACGATTGTTGCCGATAAAAGTCTCTCGGAAATTCACAGCCT
>JAJZHX010000056.1 GCA_021804315.1 bacterium | reverse complement strand
AAAAGCTAATGGTCCGCAAAGATTAGATTCAAGTGCTCCTAATTAGGAACGGTTAATTTTCGAAAATCCGACTAGATGTAACGTCAAGGATATGAAAAAAGTTATACAAAAACAAACTCATGCAAAAGCATGCTAACAATTTTTATCTAATGATAAGGGTAAAGCTATATTGTGGTCGCTGAAATTACCCATATCCCACACAGTACAGGCCAAGATCGCATACAAACCAGTGAAGCTCTTCTTTATGATTGGCCGTACAAAGACTCTTAAATATGAAAATGAGGAACTATTCATGACAAATATCAATTTACTAGTTAGGACAAGACTAGACTCCTGAAAGTCCTGCACAGCTAATTACAGAAATTCGAATTAACGAAATACATTATCTGAATGGTAATATCCTAATAATGTCCTTAACTTAATCTATGCCTGTATAAAAAATGATTCCATCTATCTACTAATAAAACTTCGCATTTCAAGCACTCTATTTTGACTTTGTATCAACTTTATGCTACATTATTACATATGAAATTAGATATAAAAAATCCTAATATTCTAAAAAACATCAAGAATCCTAGTCCAGAAACAGTAAAAGCTCTTGGCAAAACAGCATTATCAATATTAAGAAAAGTCGGTGAAGTAACAGTAAGAGGTGCTGTAAAAGGTGTTGTGGTAGGCGCTACTGTAATAGGCTTAGCTGCTGTCCAAGATAGTCCTACTCCCCCAAGTACTCCTGCAATCAAAAATGAGTTTCCAGCTACTAATAATCCAACTCCAGATCAAGTTGAACAAGCTTTAGATAATAATATCGCAAATCTTGAAAATGGTGGGCATGTAGAAGTTTCCGCTAATAACATTTACCTGCCTGGAGCAATAGGAACGGCTATGGGTCGACCTTTAGTCTTTAGTACAGATGGACAAAACTACTTAGCCTATGCTCAAGGTCAACCACTTAACTTTAATCAAAAACAGCCAGCCGATGTAAGTGGTGCTATGGCCATAGATAAAGAACCTGCTTCAGATAAGTCAATACCATTGCAAAATGCATATTTAAATAAAGAAGGAATACTGGTTAACGCCAACCAGACAGCAGTAGGTTTTGTAGTCAACTCGGCAAATAATAAATAATTCCTTCTTACTCATAAATCATACTTTTTATTTGTGTTTAAAATAAATTCTGTAGTTTATTTATAACTAAACTAAAAATTGCAGTCACCTAAAACCTAATACCCACCGTGTTAACATTTAAGATAAAGTAACTTTCTTGCATCTTTTGCTAAACTAAGATTATGTTTAATCTACTAGCTAGGTTTGAAAAAAATAGAAATTTTACTGAAGATGAAGCCTGGAAAATATTTAAACTAGTAGCCTTTGCTGAAGCTTTTGGTTGGACCTGCTTAATTAGCAGTATTCTTCTTAGTCATTATAATTTAGTAAATAAAAATGTTGCTATACCAATTGCCGGTCAAATACATGGAACAATTTTTATTGCCTATTTTTTAGTTCTATTTTTTACTTATCCAAGTCTAAATTGGAAGCGTTCTACTTTTATATTAGGATTAGTAGCAGGAATAACCCCCTATGGGTCAATTATTTTTGAAATTATAGTAAATCATTATCGGCAAAAAACTACTATTAAAAATAAGGCATATTTATTGATTCAAAGAAATAGCAAAATAATAGTCGTTCAACCAAGCCATGGGTTAGAATGGCAATTACCGAACATTGAAGTTAAAACTGGTCAATCATCTAAAAAAGCAGCAGAAGAACTACTAAAAACTATGTTCGGTTTTAATACCAACATTACAGAAAGTCAAAGAATTATAAAAGATAACTCAGTCCAAACTTATTATAAAGTTTCTGATCCCAAAGATTTTTTCAAAATTAATTTGTTCAATATTTCCAAAAAAGTTCCTTTTATAGATGAAGTTGAGGTTGTAGATGTAGCTGATATCCACTTACCTTTTGCATAAATTTAGTGTTCGTTATATATTTTTAGTACCTATTTATCTAATATGAATAAAATATTCTGGTTTCTGTTGCTTTTCTAATGGTTTAATATACGTACTTAGTGGCTGTAAGTTAAACGCAATATGGGCGCCAATCACTTTATTCCCTTCATCCTTTATGACTTTAACGATTTCTAATGTATACCCGGTGTTAATAATTCCTGACACTTGACCTGGTTTAAGACTAAACAAGGCTTGAGTTATTAAAGGTGAAATATTGGGATCATTTTGTGCGATCGGAGACGGGAATTGTCCTCCATTATTTCTAGTCGAACCGTCGTTAGAATCCTGAGAAGCCAATGTCGCAAAATTAGCACCATGATGTAATTGATTTAAGACAGATTGTGCTTGTTGATTAGCTTGTGTATCTAATTTACCTACCACAGCTTGTTCGAGCATTTGTTGTTTTAATTCTCTTTTAAAATCTGCTTCATTCCAACCCCAAAAATCGCTAAGCACTGCGTTTAATTGCTGCTGGCTACTTCCTAGCCGGTTTTGATCCTGAACCATAGTAACTTCGTCATTTACTGCCTGATTAGAAACCGTTATTTTATATTTGTTAGCTAATTCTTTTACGTATGTATTGTCGATTACTGTGCTCATTGCTTGTTGCTTATATAAATCCAGCTGTTTTCTACCACTAGTACTAGCAAAATTAACCTGTTGTTGTGTTTGATAATAATGCATGTACCTTCTTAGCTCGAATAAATAACTTTCATAAGACACCCAATGACTACCTACCTTAGCTACTGGCAACGGTAGAACTTGAGTTACTCCATATATAAAACCAGATGTATTCTGAAATTTATAAAGCTCAACACCGACATAAGCAAAGAAAAGTATTATAGCTAAAGATATTATTAAGGAAGATAGTTTTACGATACGCTTTCTACTATGCTGCAACGGATAAATATACTTACGGGCACTAGACAGTACTTCTTCTCTGTGCTCTGAAACTGTTTCATTAGTAATCTTAGGAACATTAGCCAAGGCATCGCGCATTCGTTCATCAGGAGCTTTGCTTCGTTTAATCAGCTTAGGTTTACTAATTTTAAGCTTCACCTTTGGCAATTTGAGCTTTTTTTTATGATTCTTATTCATTGTCTTCGTTTTCAATTGATGTATTTCCCGCTCCTCCTGGGTAAACTATGCTAGTTATTCCTAAATCTCTTAGTATTGTTACAATCTTTTTCTGTATTTTGGCCGGATGATGAACATCATGTATAACTATTTCGCCCACATATGTCCGCATCAATATTGTACCAAATCCTAACAGAGTTTCTTGAATTCCAGCTATTTCGTAATTAACTGATTGGATTTGCTGCAAACTCAGATCCGATACACTTCTAGTGAACAGTCCAGTTTGTTTGATCTGTAAAAACCGCTGGTTTGTAACTATAAAAACACTAAAATGCCAACCTATCCATGAAGGGAAAAAGATTATTAAACCTAACAGAAATCCCCCTATTAATCCACCAAAAAAAACATTTAGGCCAAAACTAGGATGAATAGCCGCCGGTAAAACTCCTATTAACGGTCCTAGTAAACCTAAAATTAATCCTTTTCTCATGACCACAGGATGTTTTCTAAATAAATATAGCACTTCTTCATCGTCAAATTGATCACTAAAGTACCTAGGATACTGATCGGTTGATGTGCCTGGCATATCTAACTCTATTGTACCCTAATTTATACTATATAGCTTATGCCTTACACTTAAACGAGCCGACTTTTTCAGCATTCTATTCGACGGATTACCAAGTTATAGCGGTATAGTTTCTGAAAAGAAAAGTATTAGCAAAATAACAGATAGCTGCCAATTTACACGGTATTAAAACTCTAGTGTCTAACTCACCTAAATTTCTAATCTTGCTGCTGTTTTTGTTAATTTTTCACTCAATTTATGTCCTGAATTTGATTAAAATATCCGTCCGTTAGGGTCCGCAGTAGACGCAGGGGGTAACGGAGGTTGCTCATCATGTCCACGAAGTAATCTGCCCCTAATCCCAGCTAAGCGCCCTTGCTTTGTAGATTCAGCTTGGTCTGGAACAGACCATAAGTCACCACTCATTAAATCCTCTCTTGAAGTGGGGAGTGGTGAAGTTAGACTAGGTAGTGCGGGTAAACCAAACTCATCTTTTTCGACATCAGGAATAGCCAAAGAACTTTCCTGCTCAACTTCACGACTAGGGTGCAGCCTTACAATCCGTCCAGCTATACGTTCCCGTCTTGAGGGCTTATCTGAACCAGCTTCAGACTGGTCAGAAGATCGGTCTGATACTGACCAGAAATCTTCTACAGGCTCTTCTCCTGGTAACTTTGGAAGTGGAGGTAAGTAAGTACCGGTCGTATTTGTGCTTCTATCAGGCGTCGTCGACCCACTACTGTCATCCAAGGAACTAAACAAATCATCAAATGAATCTTCTACTATATGTGTCTCATCAATGCTACCGTGGCCAATAACACCACTAGCGGCATCCACAGTTCTGCTTGTAGTAGTAG
>JAJZHX010000055.1 GCA_021804315.1 bacterium | reverse complement strand
TAGCTACAAGGTATTGATTGGCTAACTTATAAAAGGAGGGTGGCTTAGATTGATTTTTAGTGGTATACTACCAATAGATCAACTAAAAGCAAAAAGATCATGAAAAACAGCAAAAATAGTTTTTATCGATTGAGGGTATATGGCATACGTTTTGTATTTTTTTTGCTATTATCTTTAACCTTGTCTTTTGGAGAAATTCCCAGAGTAGTTGATGCTGTTAGTTGTAGCAGTGCTGCTAGTTGCCAGGCACAAATTAATAGTTTGAATAGTCAGAATGCCAACGATCAACAAGCTTTAAGCCAGCTTGCAGCTCAGCAACAAAATTATCAACAAACTTTAAACAGCTTAAATTCTCAGATTGCTTCAATCCAGGCAGCTTTATCGGCTAATCAGGCTAAGCAGGTGACTTTGAATGCTGAAATTGCAGCTGATCAGAGTGAGATTGCTCAAAAGAAAGCTACCCTAGCTGATGATATTAAGACAATGTATGTTAGTGGCCAGATGTCAACTATTGAAGAATTGGCGACCAGTCAAAACCTAAGTGATTTTATAGATAAACAACAATATCGATTGGTTATTCAGGATCAGTTAACTTATATCATTAAACAGATAACTAGTTTACAAAAAGCACTGCAAAGCCAAAAGATTGAACTAGATAATATAATTGCCGGACAACAGGTTCAAGATAATCAGTTATCCAGTGCTCAGGCACAAGAGCAGCAACTTGTTAGTTATAATCAATCTCAGCAGTCAGCCTATAATCAACAAGTGTCAACTAATCAGTCAAACATTGCGCAGTTACAAGCAAATTTAAGTGCTCTAGACTATGTTGGCACTACTTCTATTACCGCAAATGGTGTCTGTGGTGGTGGTTATCCGCAGTCAGCGCCTAGTTCAACGTCACCTGGTACTTATTGGGGGTGCAATTGGCCACAGGATAATACTACCGACAACTGGAATATGCTTAATCGGGAGTGTGTCAGTTACACGGCTTTTATTGTGGCCGAGAAGTACGGTGTTTCAACAGCCAACTGGGGCGATGCATATCAGTGGGTCAATAATGCCATTGCTGCTGGCTATAGCGTTAGTTCAACACCACAAGTCGGTGACGTAGCTATTAGAGGGCAAGCTCCAGGAGCATATAATCCCAACTCTCCATATTATGGTGATGTTGGCCATGCTATGTATGTCGTTGCAGTTAATGGACCTAATAGTATTACGGTTGACGAATATAACGAGTTTTATAATGGTACTTTTGATCAACGAACTTTTGATCCTAGTCAGGTTTATGCTGGCCGAGGTGGCATGTACTATATAAATTTCTCTAAATAAAAAAGCTTAATTTATATAATGAAAGTTCATGACTTTTGCTATAATATTATTTAATGGCGAAAATAAAACGATTAATTCTTAGTGTTGTTGTGCCACATTCTAAAAATCTTTACATTGTTCGCAACTCAGTTATCTTAATATTAGTTTTATTATTGGGAATAGCTATCGGGCAGGGAAGATTTAATTTTAATAATACTGGTATAAATCCAGTGTCTAATAATTTACCTAATCAGCTTAATTATTCAAGCGTTAATGAAGTCTATCAGGTTTTAAAAAATAATTATGACGGCAAGCTAACAGTAAGCCAACTTTTAAATGGCCTTAAAGAAGGTCTAGCCCAGGCTACTGGTGATCCTTATACCGAATACTTCACAGCTAGTGAAGCAAAAGCTTTTAATAATGAGTTAAACAACTCTTTTAGCGGTATTGGGGCTGAGTTAACCCAAAATAGTAGTGGTGAGATTGCAGTGATGGCACCAATTGATGGTTCGCCGGCTGCTAAAGCAGGGTTACAGCCTAATGATATTATAGCTACTATCAATGGCCTAACTACCGCTAATATGTCACCAACGGCTGCCGCTGATAAAATTCGTGGGCCTGCTGGTACAAAAGTAACCCTGGGAATTATTAGAGGAACTAATCAATTTAGCATTACTATTACCAGAGCAAATATTAATATTCCAAGTGTTACAACCAAGATATTAGCTGGTAATATTGGCTATATGCAAATATCTACATTTGCTAATGATACTTCCAGCCTGGCCCAAAAAGCTGCTCAACAATTTAAAGCCGATCATGTTAAAGGGATCATACTCGACCTTAGGAACAACCCTGGTGGTTTAGTGACAGCGGCAATTAATGTCTCGAGTCTATGGTTGAAGCCTGGTCAAGAAGTTGAGCAAGAAAGGCGAGGCAATGAAGTACTTAGCACAGGTTATGCGGTTGGGGGAGATATTTTGCACTCTATTCCAACTGTTGTCTTGATTAATTCAGGCACAGCTAGTGCTGCCGAGATAACGACAGGAGCTTTACATGATCACGGAGATGCCTATGTTATAGGTGAAAAGAGCTTTGGTAAGGGAATTGTTCAAGATGTTATTTGTATTACTGGTCAAACCAATGCCAATGGTACATGTCCGGCCGATGAACTAAAAGTTACTATAGCTAAATGGTATCGTCCAGACGGTAAAAACATTGAGCATATTGGCATAGAACCTGATCAGGTAGTGCCTTTAACTCAAGCTGACGTTAATAAGGGTAACGATACTCAACTAAACGCGGCGATCAACTACATAAATAGTCATTAGAGCTAAAATAATTTTTAGTCAGTAGTTACTTTTTTAGGGTTGCTAAACATAAAGAACACTGGTAGCATTAGTGCCATAAAGTAATAAGCTTAAAAGTGAGGTAAGGCGTGGCTGAGCATACCACTAAATATGTTTTTGTAACAGGAGGTGTTCTTTCTGGTTTAGGGAAGGGTATAACAGCCGCCTCGATTGGCAACCTCTTAAAAGCTAGAGGTTTGAAAGTTAATTTACAAAAATGTGATCCTTATCTTAATGTTGATGCGGGTATATTAAACCCTAGAGAGCATGGCGAATGTTTTGTCACTAAAGATGGAGCTGAGACTGATCTTGATCTTGGGCATTATGAACGTTTTGTAGACGAGGAAATGACTTCATCTAGTAGTCTGATGAGTGGTCGGGTACTTAAAAAATTAATCGAAGACGAAAGAGCAGGTAAATTTGAAGGTGATGATGTGCAAATCATCCCTCATCTTACAGGCGCTATTCAGGAATGGATTAACAAGGCCGGTAATGGTTTTGATGTGCATATTGTTGAAATTGGTGGAACAGTAGGTGATTATGAATCACTATCTTTTATAGAAGCAATAAGAGAAATGGGTATTAAAGTAGGTTTAAATAATTGTCTTTATGTTCACGTTGTTTATTTACCATATTTAGCAGCCAGTCACGAGACAAAGACTAAACCAGCTCAGAATTCTGTCAGAGAGCTTAGGGGGCTAGGCATAATCCCAGACATTCTTGTTTGTAGAAGTGACCTAGCGCCTTCGAAATCAGCTATCAATAAACTAAGTTTATTCAGTGGAGTATCGGTTGAATCAATTGTTTCGCTACCTAATGCAAAAAGTATCTATAGTGTCCCCTTAGCTCTTGAAGATTCAGGTATTGCTGATGTTATGGCCAAAAAAATTGGTTTTAAAACATTAAAACCCGATTTAAAAGATTGGCGGGAAGTCGTTAAAAAAGCCACCGCTAGTTATCCGAAAAAAGTAAGTATCGGTTTCGTTGCCAAGTATATGGATAATACCGATGCCTATATGTCAGTTTTTGAAGCTATTAAGTCGGCAGCTTGGAATAATGGCGTTGACTGTACGATTGAATGGGTCGATGCCTCTAAGTTAGAAAAAGCTGGTTACGAGGTCGTAAAAACATTAGAGAAGTTTGATGGTATTGTTGTGCCAGGTGGCTTTGGACAAAGAGGCTTGGAAGGTAAAATACAAGCTGCTCAGTATGCTCTAAACAATAAAAAACCATACTTGGGACTTTGTTTAGGTCTTCAAATGGCGGTTATAGCTGCCGCTAGGCATGCTGGTATAGTTGATGCTAATAGCTTTGAGCTAGATCCTTTAAGTGATAACTTGGTAATAATTACTATGGATGGTCAAGCAGATAAATTAATGACCGGTGGCACTATGAGGCTTGGTAATTATGAATGTCATCTTACTCCAGGCAGTCTTGCTGCCAAACTTTATGGCACCTTAGATATAGTTGAAAGACATAGACATCGTGGAGAGTGTAATAACACTTATCGTGACCAATACGAAAAGTGGGGCATTAAGGTTAGCGGTCTTAATTTAGAGAATAATCTAGTAGAAATTATAGAAGGCATAGATCATCCATTTTTTCTAGCAAGTCAGTTTCACCCAGAGTTTAAGAGTCGGCCAAATCGACCTCATCCGATGTTTAATGGTTTTATAAAAGCCATGGTAGACTAAATAAAATTTGAAAGTTAGCCTATAAATAAGCTAACATAAGCAGTATGGAAAACCAGCCTAAGCGAATCTTACTAGTTGAAGATGATAATTCCCTAGCATTAGTTTACGAAGAACGGCTTAAAGCTGAAGGTTTTGATGTCAGAAGAGTGGATAATGGTGAAGATGCTTTATCGGTTACACTTGCTTACCATCCAGACTTAGTCTTACTCGATGTGATGATGCCTAAAGTTGATGGCTTT
>JAJZHX010000054.1 GCA_021804315.1 bacterium | reverse complement strand
CTTTACAATAATAGCTCATCCTCTATTGATACCAGCACAGTATATGGGGAGGTTGCGCATTATGCTCTCACTGGGGAATAGCCAGACTCATAGCTGTTTAATATAACGATATAATATGAAAGACAGAGAAGTCTAGTTGAACAAGATAGATAGAGTACAGGTTTTTAAATCTAAAGTCGATGAATTATATATAAATACGTTGACATAAGCCTTCAAATTTGATATATTTAGTGCGTGCCTTACATAAAACGACTATTAGAACCGTATATAAAACAGACTCTTTCAGATAATAAGATTGCGGTTATTTATGGCCCCCGTCAAGTCGGCAAGACAACCATTGCCCGTCACTTAGCAGCAGAAATTGACCCCGACTATAAATACTTGAACTGTGACGAACCCGATGTGGCAGTGGCTCTAGCTGACAAAACATCGACGGAGCTACGCATCTTTATTGGTTCTCCAAAAATAATTGTCTTTGACGAAGCGCAACGCGTTAAAAATATTGGCGTCACTCTAAAATTGTTAGCTGATACATATCCTGACCTTAAGATCATTGCAACAGGGTCCTCCAGTTTTGAGCTCGCTAACGCTATTAACGAACCTTTAACTGGAAGGGCTTACTTCTTTACGATGTGGCCCTTGGCTCTAAGTGAATTAAGTAAGGATCCTGTGGAGCAGCGTCGCATGCTGGAGTCGTTACTTATATATGGCTCATATCCTGTAGTTGCCCTGCATGAAGTCAACGATATAACACGTTACTTAGGTGATGTAACGACAAATTATCTTTACAGGGATCTTCTTAGCCATGGCGTTATTAGGAGCGAGGCTGTACTTGTATCACTCTTAAAGGCTCTGGCTCTTCAGGCAGGTGGCGAGGTTAGTCTATCAGAGCTTTCCAGGACGGTGGGGGTAGATGTCGCAACAGTCAAACGCCTAATGGATTTGCTAGAAAAAGCCTTCGTTATTCATCGTTTATCACCACTATCCAAGAATCCTCGTAGTGGCATTCGCAAGCTAAACAAAGTATACTTTACTGACTTAGGTGTCCGAAATTACTTAATAGGTAACCTTAATGCTACCGACTTACGTAGCGATCAGGGTTTGTTATGGGAAAACTTCTGCGTGAACGAACTACGTAAGCAAACTGGTCCACTAGCCGAGCCAATCAATGACTACTTTTGGCGCAACTACGCTGGAGCAGAGGTAGACTACATTCAGCAAAAGGCAGACAAGCTCTACCCTTATGAGGCTAAATGGGGCTCAAAAAAAGCCTCTTTACCAAAAGCCTTTAAGGATGACTTTGACTCCCAGCCACTGCAAGTAATCTCACCTTCTGATTTCAGTGCTCTAACTTTACGGTAACTTTGAGCTGTCGATATTTGGGGATTTCATAACTTAACTTAAGTTATTAATAAGATATACTACCACCAGCATAAACAATCCCAAGCTCTTCCAGCTCAATACTTAATTCAATTAAACTCCTTAAAAAAGGGGTTCCAGAATGAGACTCATCACTCACCATTTTAGAAACTAGTTTTGATAATTTATCAAAGCTATTTTTATTATTTGGTATATCAACTAATTTATTTGTATAAGTAAATAATTAATATTATAATATGTGTGTTAAGCAGGACTTTTGTTATTAGTGAAACTCGCATCGGTTATGATTTCCACTATTCGCCTTTGGAAAAATGGTATGAATTGCGTGGCGGTAGGCGATTGGCTGATTTGTGTCTTCGCATGTTTGCCGTATACAGTGACGAAATAGCGGACCTGTCTCTAGATCCAACAATAGAACGACCTACTCTTTTTCTAGCCAGTAAATTTGGTGACGTTCGACGTCAGGGTCATATAGATTTCACCGTAGCCAATTTACACGATCAGACATTCCAAATAGATACCAGGTATCGGTCGGGCTATGTAGGTAGCGATACTAAAATTATTATCGGTCCTGGAGACCCCAATGAGCAACCTTACACTCCAAGCGTTGAGGGCAGTCTTATTCCGTGGGTCACTAAGTATAATGCTCGAAATACTGATGAAATTGCAGATGTCATGGCTGGTTTTATGGATTATTCACCTATAGCTATCCCTCCTCATGGTTTACGTAACCCAGAAAACGCCAGTTACGAGACAGCTCTTAGATATGCGACACGCTTGGGGCGAATTACGTCAGCGCTTTTGCCTTGGAATAATCTGTACGAAGCCAGATAGGTGTCTCTCCGCCAATGCCAGACGATACTCATCTGGAAGGTATTTAGCCAAGTCAATAAAGGTCTTTGCCAACGCGAACTATTGGAACTTTTAGGTTGTTGGCAGAAGTGCTACCGGCAAGCACTTCCATGGTCTCTCTGCCCAGAGTCCAATGGCCAAGCGGTAGCGACGCTGAAGTCTTAAGTATCCTTAGGGCTACTGGCCAGGATTCGGTCCATGGCTTCTACGGCCTATTTGTTTGCGCGACCAATTCAATATATTAGATAAACCAAGGTACTATTTATAAAACTAAATTAACTCTAGTGTTTTAAGATCTTGGCAGATGATCGTAAAGGTGATTAAGACTGAATTCTTGTCTAATAATGCCTTTAAGGTCTTCTATGGAAGTGTTGAATTTAACACCAGGATTTAAAATATTATACGGGTCAAATATCTGCTTAACTTTAGCAAATAGACGATATGCCTCTTGGCCATACATAGATTCAAGATAGGGAGTTCTTAGTCGACCATCGCCATTTAAAGCACTCACAGTACCATTTAAGGAAAGAATCAGCTGGTAGTATTCATTAAACAATCTAAATATTTTCTGTCTATCACCTACTTGACCGAGATTAAGTTTTGGTTGCATAGTTAGATTACCGTCACCTATATGCCCCCAAATAGCTGTTTTTAGGTTATTATCGTTAACTATCCTATAAATTCCCTCAAGATATTCTCTTGCTCTATCAATCGGCACTGCTCCATCAAAAAGCGGTAAGGAATGCAGTAAGGCGTCATTATGAGCCGTAATCATGTTAACTGATTCTCTAATTTTGCGAAAATTAATTTGTTCTTGGATGTCAGTTGTTGTTTCAAAGCTTCTTGTAAAATTATCTAGTATTCTGACAATTGACTTTGAGAGTTTTTTAGCTCCTTCATATTCAATTATTACTACAAAGCTAGGCAGAGGATCATTTATAAGACCTTTAAGATGGTTAGGGTTAATTTCATATATTTGTTCTAGGGCTTGCTTATCTACTAGCTCTATTGATACTGGTAAATTTTTAGATTCATTAATGGCATTTAAAGCTTGTTGTAGTTTTTCAAGACTATCAAACTCAGCTTTAATAATTAAGCTTTCCGGATCATAAAATTCTATATCGAGTTGGGCTTCAGAAATAATACCTAAAGTGCCTTCGCTACCAACGATTAAAGGTGTTAAGTCAAAAGAACCGTCTTTTTGTTTAACATCATAAAGATTGTATCCTGCACTATTGATAGTAGTGCTTCTCTGCATCGTATCAATTATCTGGCGATTCTCTTCAATTAGCGTATCGATAGATCGATAAATTTCACCTTCAAATGTAGCTAGACCTAATTTCTTACTTAATTCTCGCTTAGATAATTTTTTAGTCTTTATGACCTCGCCATTAGCCAACACTACTCTTAATTCCTTAGTAAAACTTTTAGTCGATCCATAACGAAAAGACTTTTCACCAACAACATTACTGGCAATTGCTCCGCCAATGGTTACATAGTCTAAATCTGGCGGGTAAGGTGGTAAAAAGAAACCATGTGTATGAAGTACTTGTTGTAATTTACCATAATTAATACCTGGCTCAATCGCTAAACTTTTATTCTTAGTATTGAGCTCTAAAATTCGGTTCATATGAGCGGTAAATGCGATTATAATGCCGTTGCCTATAGCCGACCCCGTTTGATTAGTACCAGCGCCTCGGGCAGTTAACGGAATGATCCTGCCTCTCTCGGCAAGTTGCCAAGCAAAACGAGCAGTCTTACGAATGTCGTTTTCGTTTCTAGGATATACAATTAGTGATGGCACAAGTCGTAATATGCTACCATCAGTACTAAAATAACTTCTTGCATCTGAAGAATAAACTACTTCACCAAGTAGATGCTCTTGCAAATAATGAGCCACCCTATTACTCATCTTTATCTTTTACCCTCACGCTTCATTTATAGTTGATATAATAGCACATTTTAATAAATAATTATCATGTTTAAACTTTTAAATATTAAAGGTGCGCTTGAACGGCTTTCTTTCGCACACCTTTTACTATGGTTGTTGATCAACGGTTCTAATAGTATTACAAGCTAAATTGAAGCAGAAGTTCTTATTCCCATGTCGTCTGCACTTGCAAGAATATTTTTAATCGTAGCGCCTACTTCTTGCAAAATAATGCGGTATTTGTAATCTTCTGATTTTAGATTAATGTCATGAAGTCCCGTATATCCGATTCCCGCCATTTCAAAATCAGCATTTGGTAATATTTTTTGAATTTGCGCTCTTTGATAGAGCAAATGTAATGATGTTGTAACGAAAAGCATCTTTGATTTATCAGGCTCTAATAAAGTTTTTAATGACATAAGGGTAGATGCTGTCGTAAGA
>JAJZHX010000053.1 GCA_021804315.1 bacterium | reverse complement strand
TAAAGCAAGATGCGCAAGAGCTTGCCGGTGAGCTGGATCTGCCTCTTAGTACCATAGTCGTTGCCCATCTAAAACAGTTTGTTAGTGGCCGTTGTATCACGGTATCGGCTCTACCTCGTTTAAAGCCCGAGATAGAAAAAGAGCTAGGCCAAGCAGTTGCGGACTATAAGCAAGGTAAGAATATATCCCCTATATTGCATAACGGTAAAGAAGCATCTGATTTTCTTAAGTTATTATGAACGTTGTTTTTCATAATAATTTTATAAAGATGGCTCAAAAACTCTCTCCTAAAATTAAGCAGAAGATGGCTGAACGTATAGAGGTGTTTACAAATGACCCGTTAAACGGTCAGCTACGCAATCACGCGCTTCATACTTCCTATAAAGGTAGTTACAGTATTGATATAACTGGTGATTATAGGGCAATCTACCAATTGGTAGATGATGAAACTGCCTTATTTACACACATAGGTACTCAGAGTCAGTCATATCGTTAATATTGGCAAAATAGTTCCAGATATCTTCCACTAAGGCCAGCCAATCACAAGCACTTTAACTACGAAGCACTTTTTATTTAAGCTTATCTATATTCAACTTGACAACATATTATATTTTAAGTTAAACTTAGATCATGAGTACAATTACTACAAAACAGTTACGAGAGAACATGCCACAAGTAATTAGCGACTTGAGATTAGGAAACTCAATAAGATTAAGCTATCGCCATAAAATTATAGGGGTTTTACAGCCGGTTGATGCTCCTAGCCAAGCACTTAGACGTGGTTCTCCTGAAGCAATAAAGCAAGGTTTACAGAGTTTACGAGATATATTAGTGCCTGAGGCAGTTAGATATGATTCACATAGTATTAAAGAGCAACTCCAAGAATTACGTTCCAGGAAATATAGCTAATGACTTGTGTAGATGCGAACGTTTTACTAGAAGTTATCCAAAAAAGAGTTAGAGCAGAAGTCTGTAGTCAGTTTCTAAGTAATGCCGAAGAGAAAGCTATTTCAACTCTAACTCTAGACTTAGTTATGTACTTTGTTGAGAGAGATAAACTTCCCTGGGAGCCAGTCAAAGACTTCCTAGAAAGTTTTAACTGGTTGCCAATCGTTGATGCTGACGCTCAGTGGGCATTTACTAACTTTAAGGGTGATGATTTTGAAGATGCATTGCAAGTTGCTTGTGCAGTAAGAGAGGGTTGCAATAGTTTCGCGACTCTAGATGAACCTTTATCTAAAAAATATGGTCAAGCAATAACCATTAACTTAATCCATTAGCAAAATAGTTTCAGACTCCGTTCGAGACAGCCCGCCAGACCAGACATAGTGGATTTTATGTTAATCACCTCTGCTAATTGAGACGATTTTTCATTTCGAATAATCATGACAATAGTTGAAAATATTGTAAATTATACTTTACAAATAGTACGTACTTTTCGTATACTATAGGTATCATGTATATTGATAGAGAAATTCAGAGAGAGCTTGCTAAACTCTTAAAGGACAGCAAGAATGTAACATTACTTCTAGGTGCTCGTCAGGTTGGTAAAACTACTATGATTGAGCCGTTAGTACGTAATTCCAAAGGTGTGTATTTTAATTGTGACGTGGAGACGGACAAGGCAAGAATACTGAGCCTAAGTAGCTTAGCTTCTCCAGAAGCCATGCAATTAATCGGCGCTCCCGACTTGTTAGTTATTGATGAAGCACAAAATCTCCCAGAGATTGGACGAATCGCCAAGGGATGGTATGATTCACGAGTTTCTACCAAAATTGTACTACTCGGGTCTTCTAGTTTAGACCTACTTGATAGAGCCACGGAACCACTAACAGGACGTAATGAGAAGATCTTCCTTACGCCGTTGCTGTTTAAAGAGTTACTTAGAAGTCAATCATGGAACACACCAGAGTTATCGAATAAGCAACTAAAAGAATATTTTAGTGATCAAATTCAAGTACTAATGATGCAGCACATGGTTTTTGGTGGTTATCCAGAGACTATAACAACCTCAGATAAAGAAAGATATCTGATTAATCTTACCTCTGACTACATATTGAGAGACATTCTTCAGAATGGACTTGTAAAGTCTCCAGAGTCAATAAGACGCCTTCTATTGTTACTTGCTCACCAAACGGGTAGCAAGGTTAATATTAGTGAACTGGCTAGTACACTTCAGATTGCACGACCAACAGTCGAAAACTATCTAGACTTATTAGAAAGATCATACATAATCTTTCGTATTAGAGCTTTCAGTACTAATCTACGCAATGAGATTGGTAAGGATAGCAAGATATATTTTTGGGATACGGGTATAAGGAATGCTCTATTGCAGGAATTTTCTATGTCTCCTGTTAGAAGTGATATAGGGTTGCTTTATGAGAATTGGGCCATATCTGAAGTAGCTAAACGCAACCTTATGCATGGTAATAGAAAGACGCTTTATTTCTGGCGTAAAAAAGATGGTAGTGAAGTCGATTTAGTTATAAAGGGAACCGACACGTTCAAAGCCTACGAGTTAAAATGGTCAAAAAATAAGAGCACTAAAGGCGCTAAAAGTTTTACGAACACATATAAAATACCGGTTGAAATAGTTACTCGGTATAATGTCCTAGATATAATCTAGCATTACTAATCTTCGAAAATCCGACTCGATGTTCCGCCGATCGGATTTTCGGGTAGATTTATGTAGATAATCAAGTGGTTCTCTAGCTGTCAGGCGGTAAACTGCGCGTGCCATAATCCGTTTGTATACCACGCTAAATTCACTAGGTTGCTTCCTGAACCTAGCTAGTAGCAGATAAAACTGACTATCTTTAATTCCCAATGCCTGTTGAACCTCAGCCTAGACATTACTCTATCTTCACACCACGTTAAATACTGTTTTACTGCCTCGTCACTGAATTGTTTATGCACCTGTCTCATAAATTCTCCTCCTTACAGACAAAAGAATACAGGTACTAACTCCGATTTTAAATTTGTTTTATCTCCACTCCGGTTTTATTTTTGTGTTCCGACAAGCTAACACCATAGGCTATTCCACTTTTATTTTTGGCTAACATTTTATTTGATTAACATTGACGAAGTTACCTCTAGAGAGTACACTAAATATACAATTAAAAGGTTAACTATGATAACAGTTACTGCAAAAAACTTAAGAAGTAATCTAAGTGAATACCTAGATAGGTTACAGAGTGGTGAAGAGGTTTTTATTATTCGCCATTCAGAAGTAATTGGCTCACTCAGGCCCGTACAAAATAGTATTAAGGTTAATGGTGCTACTATTGCCGCTATGCTAAATCGTAATAAAAAATCTTTTGCACTTAACAGAGGGCTGACCGATGAATCTAAGACATCTAAAGAACTTTACAAAGAGGCTTTAGAAGAAAGAAATTCTTAGAAGTGAAACACGTTTTTATAGACGCCAACGTATTACTTGAAATACTTTTTGATAGGAAATTATCTGACAAATGCCAGTCGTTAATTCAAGACCCAGGTAATCAATACTCGATTAGTGCTTTAACTGTACATATCACGTGGTACATGGCAGAAAGATATAAGGTGCAGACTGAGGTTGTAGATAATCTATTATCGGTATGGGAGGTATTGCCTATAACTGAAAAAACCACGTACATAGCACGTATTAGATACGACGGTAAAGACTTTGAGGATTGTTTACAAGCAATTTCGGCTGAAGAAGCAATGTGTGATGAAATCATCACAATTGATAGCCACTTCAAGGACTATAGTCATACAGAGCTACCAGTGCTTGTCATAAAGTAGTTCCAGATTCGAGATAGTCCGACAACATGCTTATATTTAAGTCCTTCATAACGAGGGACTTTTCTTTGTAAAACTATTGACTAATTTTATACCCATGTATACTCATGGTATATGAGACCTTATATAAACGATTCTTAACGTTAAGCTAAGCAAGTCTTTAAAGCATGCACAAGACTTGCCGATGATATAGGTGTGCCTCTTAGCTCTGTAGTAACCCAATTTAAAAAGTTTGTTCGTAGTCGCTCCATAACGGTATCGGCTTTATCTCACTTAAAGCCTGTGAGATAGAAAAAGAACTGGGAAGAGCAATTGGTGACTACAAACAGCGGAAGAATGTGTCTCTTGTGTTGCGTAGCAGTAAAGATGTAGCCGATTTCTTAATTAATTATGAACATAGTTTTTCATAAGAGCTTCATAAAAACGTCTCAGAGGCTATCCCCTAAAGTCAAACAGAAAATGTCTGAATGTCTAGAAATGTTTGTTAGCGACCCATTAAATAATCAATTACTCAATCATGCACTACACACTCCTTATAAAGGGAGCTATAGCATTGATATAACTGGAGACTATAGGGCGATTAATTAGTAGATAACATATACCGTACTATCTACTTACATCGGTACGCATGTCAGCTTATAGCGTTAATTGAAGCAAAATAGTTCCAAATCTGGCCAGCTACGGCTCGCCATTATGATTATGTTTAAAGCATCCTCTGCTTGAAGGTGTTTTTTATTTTTGTGCTAACAAATAACTAACAAATTGTTGACATATAATATACCAAAAGATATACTTAGGTATATGAGTACAATCAACGATACAACTATGTTAAGTATTAAGACTAAGAAGCCCGT
>JAJZHX010000052.1 GCA_021804315.1 bacterium | reverse complement strand
ATACCAAAAGTTAGCATCCTGAACAAACGGCATTACTGAGTCACCGCCTCTTTGTAGTATGCCATTAGCAGTAATGACAATTGGGGCAGTTCCCATAAACAATTGTCGAAGTTTTAAGCGATTATTGCTAAAGAAGTTACTCGAAAAATATGATTCCATAAAACAGTGATTCTTTTTTAGTTTTCTATTGTAACATTTTTAAGGCACATACTTTAAAACGAAAAGCCGCCCTTTTATAAATAAAAAACAGCGGCTAAGATATTTCGGCCTACTTAAGATCAAGCAATGGCTAAAACTTTAAAAAGTAAAGAGAGCAATTAGTAGCTAGTACCTCCCTGACTACTAACCAGTGCTTGTCCGTTAGATTTAGGACTTTTCAATGGATTACCCCCTTTCTTTGTTTTAGATTAATATCTAAATATTATTTAAAATCCTAGTTAATGTCAAATTAACAGAGTTTTGGATAGCAACTTCTATAATAAGTTTCTACTAAAAGTTTGTAGTGATTAAGGGAATTTTTAAGCTTTAAGAAAGTTTTTAAGGGCTTTGGCTTTTTTTTGACCGATTAACATAGCTATATCACTTTCACTGGCTTGATGAATTGCTTTTACCGATCCAAACTTTAAGTAAAGTTGTCTTCTGGTTTTTGGACCTATACCAGGAACTTGCTCTAACTGGCTAGCGGTTTGGCGATGAGTTTTAAGCACTGAGTGATAGCTAACTGCAAATCTATGTGATTCATCTCTAATTCTTTGGAGTAGCTTAATCACCTTGGTAGAGTGCGGTAGATTAACTAAAAGGTAATCATGAGTTTCGCTCACAAAGCCACCTAAGCTATTTAAAACGTCTTTATTTAAGCTAACGTTTGATCTAGCCTTATCAATGACTATTTGTTCTTCACGTTTAGCAAGCCCTATAAAAGGAATACTAGCTATTGACTGTTCTTTAGTAGCTTTTAGAGCAGCATCTAATTGCCCTTTACCCCCGTCAATCAGTACTAAATCAGGTAGATGCCAGGCTTTAATATTCTTAGAACTAAAGCGTCTTGTAATAGTTTCTCTCATGTTATAAAAGTCATCATTTTTATTAATCTTAGTCTTGAACTTCCGGTAATTGGTTTTATCACTAACCCCGTTAGTAAACACAACCATACTAGCTACTACGTCGCTACCTTGCATATGTGAAATATCGTAGCCTTCAATACGTTTTGGAAATTTTGATAAACTTAACAAGTTAACTAACTCATTAAGGGCATGATCTTTAGTAATATCCAGAAATTCTTTATCACTAAAAATGACCTGATTATTAAGTCCCCTGAGAAAAAAAAGCTGATTTCTAATTTTAGCAGCTTGTTCAAAATCTTGTTGTTTGGCAGCTGTGGTCATGGTCTTTTCTAAAACACGTTCGATTGATTGACGTTCACCTCTTAAAACAGCCATGAGTTTTTTTAAGTTAGAACGGTAATCTTTTAGTGACGTTCTTCCTTCCTCTAGCCCTGGATCAAGTCCAAGATGATAGCTTAAATTTGCTCTTTTTTGAGCAATTGGACGTTTGGTAGCATAGGGAAAGATTTTTCTTAAATATCTAAGGGCTTTTCTAACCGATAAGGCACTCTGATAAGGGCCAAAGTAAAATGCCTGATCGTCCAGTGGCCGTCTGATTGTTGATACCGTTGGATAATCACTTAAGTAATCTATCCTGATATAGATCATGGCTTTATCGTCACGCAGTAATATATTAAATTTCGGTTTATACCGACGAATCATTTCAGCTTCTAAAAATAAAGCTTCGATCTCACTATCAACACTCATGTAATCAAGATCATAAATTTCACTGACTAAAGCTTCAGTTTTTGGATCTCTAGATCTAGATTTTTGAAAATATTGTCTGACGCGATTTCTTAAGACGGCTGCTTTGCCAATATAGATAATCTCGTTATGTTTATCTCGATAAAAATAGACGCCTGGACTTTTAGGTAAATCAGCTAACTTAGCTTTTAAGTTACTGCTAATAATCATAAAAAGTATTCTCTTAACTTGTTAAGCTTGCTACTTTTGCATGCTTTTTACATAAACAATTGAGTTTTCTGGCACAAGTCTGACAAATCAGGATTAGATCATTACACGATTTGATACTACAGTTTTCATAATTACTAGTTGCTGTTTGACAGTTATAACATCTACCTATATCTTTGGCTTGATCGCTAAATTGAATTGTCATGCGTTTATCAAAAACATAAAGCTTACCTTGCCAAAGTCCACTGTCCTTATATTTTTCACCATATTTAACAATCCCGCCATCTATTTGATAGACATCTTGAAAGCCTTCGGCTTTTAATAACATAGATAATACTTCGCATCTAATACCGCCAGTGCAATAAGTTATGATTGGCTGGTTTTTTAGTTTTTGATACTTAGGTTTTTTTATTTCTTGAGCAAAATCTCTGCTATGCCTTACTTTCGGCACCACAGCATTATTAAATCTGCCAATCTTGGCTTCATACTCATTACGACCATCAAAGAACACCGCATCAGGCCTTTGTTTAATTAATTTATGTAGGGCTTCTGGTTTTAGACGTTTACCACCGCCTATAATGCCCTGATCATTAACCTTAATTTTGTCTCTAACATTAAAAGTCACAATTTCCGGTCTAATTTTTACACTCAGTCTGGGAAAGTCCTGCTTAGTACCATCGCTCCATTTAAATATTATGTCTTTAAATTTTGGATAATCTTTAGTCTGCTTAATATACTTTTTAAGGTCAACTATATCGCCAGCTAGGCTACCATTAATGCCATGATCAGCAATAATAATACGTCCTTTTAAACCAAGGCTAGAGCTTAGGTTTTGTTGCCATAGCTTAATAGCTTGGGGATCGACGAGTTCGGTAAATTTATAGTAAAGAATGATTTTTTGCATAATAGTTAATTATAACTGATAATCTAGCGCCGACTAATAATTAGCAACACAATAACCGTAATTAAAATCGTAATAATAACTATAAAGATTGAGTTAATGACCCTAAATGGCTGGTTAGTAGCTTTTTTTGACTGATTATTAAGAACTGCTTGGGCTTTTAGGAAGGCTTCTTCTTGGCTATTAGAAAAGTTAGCTTCAACTCTTTTAATCATTGATTCAAGGCTACTCTGGCTAGAGATGCCAGAAGTAGTAGTTGGCGTATTAGGCAGATCGCGCATAATCGGATCTCTTTCAAAGTCAATTTGTCGCTCAGTAATTTCATGTTTTAGAGCTTTCTTGATATTACCGCCCTTAAAGTATTCACTAGCCAGTCTTCTTAAAGCTTGTTCGCTAATCAGATGGGTTTCATAAACTTGCCTTAAGTCTGAATTATCGACTTTTATTTTTTCGCTTAGGTTTAGTAGCTGTTCTTTAGGCATGGTGGCTATATTGGCAGTTTTAGGCGTTGATACTTCTCTAGTTATCGACTTAGGCTTTGGTGAATCTAAAACTACCAGCTGACCTAAGTGCTTTTCAGGAAAACCGTTTATTTTATTTGGCCGTTTAATAGTCTCAATTTTATTTGGTTTAATAGTAGTATTTGGTCTTTCAGGAACTTTGGCGTATTTATCGCTTACTAAACGTCTAATTGTTTGGTCTTGGGTTGCTAATTTATCTTTTAATTCATTAACCTGCTTTTCTAGTTTATTTTCAACTTTTTTTATCTTTTTTTCGGTTTTTAATCGTTCTCGTCTTTTAGCTAAATAGTACTCGACTAGACTAGTGACCACTATGCCCTCACGAGTAGTCTTATATTTTCGCTCAGAATTTATTTTGTTGGCAGATTGTCGACTATTATATTGGTCACTTGTTTGCGGTACAGTATCAAACCGGTTACCTTGATTATCTGGGTCTGGCATCATAAATTCAGGATTAATATTTGGTGGTAGTTTATTACCACCCCCTCCATCAGAGTTACTAGCTATGGGTTCTTTTAGTGAGGTGTCTATGGGCTCTGTAGTTTTAGGCTGATTATTGTCTGGACTTACCAGATCGGCAATTAAAATAGTTTCATCTATGTCGGTTTCTTCTACAGGATGAAGTTCAATTTGCTTATCTTTATCGGCTAGTTCTAGCTGGTTATCCGCAAGGATTTCTTGAAACGCCTGGTCTGGATGAAGGCCATCTTCAATAATTTTACTATCATATTCATCTAGTTTTTGATGAATTATAACCGACAAATCGTCATCTGGTGCCGATGCTTGTCTATCTATGCGGGCCTCCTGACGAAAAACTATGGCTGAGGCTAGTATTTCTTCAGGGGTTAGCTCTTCATGACTTAAATCTATAGCTTGTTCATGGGAATTATCTAATGGATTATCTGGCTCTTTTTGAGGTTCTCTCTTATATAGCAAGGCTTCTGTTAAAGTCATAGGTGCTTGCGAAGCTTTTGGATTTTCATCATTTTTTATTTCCAATAAACTACTGACTATCTGACTGGCTTTTTTCTTTTTGGCAGTCGTAGTTAAATCCGATTCAGTTTCATCTTCGTCGGTACTGCTAGGGTTGATTTCATAATGATTCATAGCAAACAAATTAAAAAGTTACTTGTCTTCAACTAACTTGCTAGTATAAGATAGACATCTGATATTAGCAATAGAAACGCATTAGATAAAAAAGAAGGTTACCCAAATACTATCGGTTAGATAGTAATTAGGTTACTCTAGTTCTCACTATGAATAGAACAATGTTTAAG
>JAJZHX010000051.1 GCA_021804315.1 bacterium | reverse complement strand
CTATCTGGAGATAAATAAAAGGTCAGCCGTTAGTCGTGGTGACATTTTAATGCCAATGATAGGTACGATCGGAAACCCAGTAATTGTAGACTCTGAACCGAGATTTGCCATTAAAAATGTAGCCTTAATAAAATTCCCCAATGATAATAAAAAGATAATCATTAATAAATATCTATACTATGTTTTGTTGGGTATGACAGAAATATTCGAGAAACACTCATCCGGCTCGACACAAAAATTCATATCATTAAACTATATACGAAACATCGAAGTACCAATGCCATCGTTAGACTTACAGAGAGAAATAGTAACCGAACTAGAGGGCTATCAAAAGATAACAGATTCTTTACGCGAACTTAAAGAAAACTATAGGCCTACTCTAAATCTATCTGGTTTCACTAACAATGTGCCGTTCATAGATGTTGCGACGCTAGAGTACGGTTTTTCTTTACCCAAACCTAAAAGAAGCCCTGGTATTCACCCCGTAGTAGGATCAAACGGTATTGTAGGTCACCATAATACATATAAAGTGGAAGGTCCGGCGATAATAGTTGGACGAAAAGGCTCAGCTGGTGAAGTAGTTTGGGTTAATGATAATTGTTATCCAATAGATACTACTTATTATGTTAAGCTCCGAAACGACTTCGAGTACTCCCTCAGGTTTCTGTACTATTACCTAAAGCAGCAAAGACTAACTGAGCTTAAGGGTGGAGCAGGAGTTCCTGGATTAAATCGTAACGATGTATACAACAAAGTTAGCATTCCTAAGATCAGCTTACATGAACAAGAGCTGATTGTTAAATCTCTTGATAGAGAACAAGAGATTATTAGCTCTAGCTTAAGTCTATTAGACAGTTTTCAGGAAAAAATTCAATCTAGAATTAAAGAATTATGGGTCTAGCAGTATAGATCAGGAATTAGCGATTTGCCAAGCCTTGTGCGTGTCGTTTAGCTAGAGTCAGAAGATTATCCCTTTGCTTACCGTCTGCCTGTGTCTGAACCCACTGAATACTTGGATTATCTTTGTAATAGTAGGCGTATACATAAACCGAGTCATTTCCCTCGGCAACATAAACGGTCTTGGGGTGAGCGTCTACATAATCGTAGGCTTCTTTCCTAGTCCAAGTGCCTGTATTACCCTTTTCGTCTATCCACCAGAACTTACCTAAGTGGACGTGATGTGATTGTTGAGTCTGATTCGCGAACGCTGCGTCGTAAATCCTTTTCATAGTTACCGCTCCTTTTATTACTTTGTAATATCCAATTTATCAAAACAGAAAATCCTTGTCAAATCATTTTGAAAAATATAACATTACAGTATGGAAAATAACGAAAGGCAGAAGTATTTAGCTATTGGAAAGAGAATTAAAGAGGCCCGTGAAAGCGAAGGTTGGACGCAGGGTCAGTTAGCTGATAAGGTAGGCTACCAATCGCCTACGGCTATATCACTGATCGAAGCTGGTGAGCGAAAAGTTAAGATAAGCGACTTAGAACTAATCGCTAAAGAACTCCACCAAGACATCAACTACCTCCTGACTGGTAACCAGCAACAAGCTACTAGCATACGAACTGCATTAAGAGCTACAGACAAGAACTTAGATAAGGACGACATGGATAAGATTGAAACCTTTATCGAGTTCGTTAAGAGTCAAAAGAAGCAGCAAGATGGACGAGGAAGTACTAGCAGTAAATAGTGGGCCTAAGTCTGCCGCAGCACGTCATGCCGCTGACTCGTTGCTTAAAGACGCTAAAATCAATGAACCGCCAGTGAAGATAAAAGAGCTTCTGAGGTTTATACCTGCAAGATTTAATCTTACTATTGCCGGTTGGGGTAATTTACCCGATAAGGTTGATGCTCTTACTAGAAAAGAAGACGGGATTACAATTATAGGCTACAGCAGTAAAGCCCCACTTGTTAGGCAAAAGTTTTCAGTAGCTCATGAAATCGGGCATTTATACATGGGTCATCTGCACGGTCAGTCCAGCATTGACGTGAACTCTACTGATAACGACGAAGTTGAAGCTAATCAATTCGCAGCCCAGCTAATAATGCCCCCGCAAATGCTTAGGAAAGATATAAAGGCGGGAATAAAAGACCCTAAAGACCTAGCAAAAAGGTACGGAGTCAGCGAAATTGCGCTGTGGTATAAATTGAACGAAACTGGTCTGTGGAAGTTATTATGAAAGTACCAGACGAAGTTAAGCAGTTTACAGCTAATGCACGTTTATACCTAGAGGCAGCATTTAAGTTTCCGCCACCGACTAATAACGCGGTTCATATACTGTTGCTTATATACGGCTGGGAGAACGTTGTCCTTGCTGATAGCAAGGTTCATGCTTGGGCGATGAGTGAAGATATTAACCCGAAGCTACTTAGAGATCACGAGACTAAACTTAATAAAGTAAGTAAAGACGCTTATATCCAGCATTTTATAAACGGCGAAGAAGTTAGATACTCAACGGGTATTCAGCTCAAGAAACTTAGAGAAATATGTATGTACGGTTTAAGTGATGATACTAAAAACGTAGCAAATCTTTTTAGAGAACACTGGTTCAGTGATAATTTTAGTAGAAGTCTAAAGAATAAAGTTGAGTGGACTGAAATGTCTATTAAAGCATTTGAGGCATTAGACGGCTAGAAGCTCACCCGAAAAATCACCACCGATACAGTTCTTTTACCCTAAACTGGCGCAGGTATAAGTGTAGGCGTCCTAATATCTAGCCTACTCGCCAGATCCTTGAGGTAATTACTGTCCACCCTGTATTCAAATGAGAGTTGAGCGATTGAATGGTGCAGGGGGACAGTGACAGTTCTATGATCGGAAAATATCAAGCCA
The DNA here is from genome assembly GCA_021804315.1 of bacterium. Lineage (GTDB taxonomy): Bacteria > Patescibacteriota > Saccharimonadia > Saccharimonadales > UBA4665 > JAJZHX01. The sequence goes on along the minus strand of JAJZHX010000051.1, from coordinate 1,952 downwards.
GCTTCATACGGCGTATAATTTAGGATGATGGCAAGAAAAGAAGTTGCGGAAAAGCTCACAGTTTTATTATCAAGTTCAGAGTGGAATGAGCCTAATGTAGTTTACTTTTTTGTGATGTCAAGAAAGTTATTGGATCACAGGAGGATTGCAGGCGGAAGCGACTTACCCAATTTACGTTTTTTCTGCGACTGGGTAGTACATATCTCCAAAGATAATATTGATGTGACTACTTTAAAAATTCTAAGAGAATTACAAGCAGACATAGAAAAACAGATAATGAGCCCAACCCAAGAGGCTGCCAGAGCGTCTATAAGCTTTATATATTTCGAACACTTAAAACCAGAGTTAGTGACTCTATTAAAAGATGAAGGTATTTCAACAGACTGGCTAGGCAGTTACGATAAATGGACAGCCCTTATTTCGCATCTAGTTAAAATACTGGAAAACCAGCCACTAGTAGTTAGCCCTTCTTATGGGTTGAATATTAAAGAGCTTATATTTACGCCAAGTACCCCAAGAACAGTTGTCATGTTAGTTAATTTTGTGAGTCCAACAAATGGCTATGACGGCAAAGAGTTACGTTATTTCAAACTTCTAAATGGTTATTGATACTTCGTTTTACAAGTCTAATAGTTATAGTATAAAACCAATCGCTGAGCCGTATTTATTATATATACAAATTATTGGATTATTAATGGCTCGCCCGATAAATCACCCCCTAAGTACTCCTTAGCCATCTCGATCTGCCTGTATATATTTACGACTGCCTGATAATATTTCATTCGGAGTGCTGAGGGCAACGGGAGCCAAGGTTAGAACGAAATTAACAGAGACAATGGTCTCTGTTTTCTATTGTGGAGTAGAATGAATAAATAAACACGACATATGCGGCATCAATAGCCAGAGCCAAAAAACTATACGACGGCTTCTATGACGTTATTCATAACTGGGAACATTCTGAACGTGTCGCCGATAACGCTAGGCAGATCGCCGACAGTATCGGATATACTGGGGATAAAGATTTTCTAGAACTCTGCGCCTTGTGGCATGATGCAGCTAGAACACAAGGTTTTACCGATGGCCACGAAGAAGAGGGTGCCCTCATGGCCAAGAAAGATCTCGTGGAGCACAGTGTTGACGAAGAGACTGCCGAGAGGGCTTACGCAGCGATTCGTTTTCACAAAAGCTCCTCAAGTCCCACTACCATTGAAGGTAAGATTATTCGAGACGCCGATAAGCTCGATATCTTTGCCGTGGAAAGATGGAAAAGTTGCGCAGAAGCTGGCTGGATCGAAGAATATGTCGACGATCTCAGAAAAACTGTTGCTGCTCATGGTAAGTATCCCGATGCATTCGCATACGATTTTACAAAAGAGCAATTCGCTCAAAAGCTGCCAGAATTCCTTAACTACTATGAGTCAATAAAAGACAGTCTTCCCGAATAATAGTTATAACTTCCTTTAGCGAAGTGAGCCATATTCAAGATTACAGATACGTTTCGAACCAATTCTTATGAATTTTGTTTACTTTATAAATTTATATATCTGTTAAATGGTTCCAATTCCAGTATGGTTGCTTGTTTAATTTTCATTTATATGTTATAAATTTGCTATGTCGGAAGTAATTCCAAATCTTAATTCAGCAAATGTTGCAGCGGCTTTTTCATGGTGGCTTCAAGAAGAAATAATTAACTCTGATGAGGGACGTAACGCAGTCTTAAGCGAATATAGAGAGCGTCGGGCCGACTTATTCAAGCCCACTACTGACCTATCAAATGTTCAATATCAAAAAGCAATAAGTCATTATGGTCGTGTAGACCACTGGATACGGCCATATAGGGAAGCCGATTTAAGAAGTAACGATTACTTTGTAGGTAGAGCGATATTTACTCCTCTTATAGAAGTGTCAGGTAGCTACAGGAAGCAATGCTTTTTTGAAGCTTCTAGATCGGA
>JAJZHX010000050.1 GCA_021804315.1 bacterium | reverse complement strand
AACAGCAGTTTGCCGTTCTTCTTTAACCTTCTCACTTAGGTACACTTTCATCAATGACTGATATGGTACATCTTTCTGGTTAGCCAAAGACTTTAGGTCATACAGCAGAAAGGCTGGTAGACGTAGTGATATCACCTCTGTTGACGGTTTAAGATTAGGAAATACAGTCTTTTCGGCCTTAGACCAATCAAAGTAGTCTGTAGTATCATGAGTAGACCAAAACTCTCGTTCTTCATCTTCGTTTTTAAATTGTGGAATCTTTTTCAGCTGCTTCATAAGTAATCCTTTCCTTTCTACTCATATCCCTTGCCGATATGATTCTTACTTTGTTATTCCTTAGAGCAAACACTACCGAAAGCTTGCGACCATTTTGTGTTCTGCCTAAAACACCGTATCTTTCTTCATGATTAGAATGTGCTTTATCTTCTCCGATAGTTATAGGCTCATTGCTAAATATATTTTCAGCCTCTTGTGTAGTAACATTATGTTTTTCGTAATTCTTATTGAGATTACCATCATCCCAATCAAATTTAATTGGTTGAATAAGTTTTCTCATATTATCTAGTATATTGTATCAATATACATAATGTCAAGATAAAATTGATATGATACCCTTCTCAATTTGGCACCAAAGAACAGAGATGACAAAAATACACAGACTAGCTTTAATACTAGTTTATATCTGTTATTCCGCTAATGGTATCCCTTATAGAATCGAATTGGAATCTAATATGTAGCGGGATACTTAGGTGGAATAGATTGCTAATAGATAAACAGTGGTCATTAGATATACCAGCAGTAGTTAGAACTTAGGCTATTAAACTACTTGGATACAGGCAACTCTTCCCTAACCTTCTCGCTAAGATACACTTTCATGAGTGACTGATATGGTACGTCTTTCTGGTTAGCTAGGGACTTAATATTATATAGCAAGGAGGTAGGCAACCTTAGTGATATAGACTGAGTAGAAGGCTTTAAATTAGTAAAGACAACTTTCTGAGCCTTAGACCAATCAATATAGTCAGTAGTATCGTGAGTATCCCAGAACTCAGCTTCTTCTTCGTCAGTCTTAAATTGTGGTATATTTTTAAGATTTTTCATACTGGCCCCTTTCCTTTTTAGACATATCTCTTGTAGATATAACTCTTAATTTGCTATTTCTTAACGTAAACACAACTACTAGTTTTCTTCCCTCACTGGTAGTGCCTAAAGCCTTGAATCTTTCTTCATGAGTAGAATGCAAAATATCGTCGTAGATAAATAACGGCTCATTATAGAAAACTTGCTCTGCTTCTTGCACGTTAACATTGTGCTTATTAAGGTTTTTATTGATATTACCTTCATCCCAATTAAAAACTATAGGATTGTTCAGTGATATCATAACTAAAGTATATTACAATCATATACGTTATGTCAAGAGGAATTATAGTATCTCTTATTATTACTAACAACCATTTGACTATTTTTGAACCAAATAACAGGGGTAATAAAAATAAAAGAACTAACTTTAAATGTTAACTCTTATCTGTTGAAAATGCTTATGGTATCCCCGCCGCGACTCGAACGCAGATCTGCTCCTTAGGACGGAGTTATTCTATCCATTAAACTACGGGGACAATTAGTTAACACGTCTAATTATACTATTAAAAAATAATTAATTACCTTTAGGTTGAGTTAAGTGTTCATGAGCTAACTTGTAGTCAAAAATTTCTTCTGCTTTAAACCAATGAGCTATTTCCTGCTTAGCTTCTTTAATATCTGCAGAAGCATGAACTATATTAGCCACTGCTTTGCCTACACTAGAAGCTTGAGAATAGTTAACATGAGCAAAATCACCTCTTATAGTGCCCGGTAAAGCAGTTTTTGGCTCTGTGCTACCTACCATTTTTCTAACAACTTCAACAGCTTCTACTCCTTCAAGCACCATAGCAATAACTGGGCCTTCGCTCATGCTAGACAGCGTACCCTCAAAGATTTCTTCGCCTTTTCTAGTTTTTAATGTACCAATTCCCTCATAATGTTTATGATAATGTTCTCGGTTAGGCTTGATCATCTTAATTGCAACTATTTTAAAACCTGCCCTCTCAAAACGTGTCATTACTTCTCCGACAATACTCCTTTGTATTGAATCTGGTTTAAAAATAATTAAAGTTTGTTCCATATTTAGTTAAATAATCCTTTGTTTAAATTATGTCTATTTTATCAGAGAAATGATACTGATATCAAACTAATTAAAAAAGTGTATGTCGCACAATGTTATAATAGGCTTATGCTATTTACTAAAGCGAAAACCGATTTTTTGGAATACTTGGAAATTGAACAAAACCGTTCTCAAAAAACAATTGCCAATTATGATCATTATTTGACTAGGTTAATTGATTTTGCTGGTGACATCCAAGTTAGTGATATCGATAGTGAATTAATTAGAAAATGGCGATTATGGCTAAATCGACTCGGAACTAATACTTCTGATGAGCTTGGTAAGTTAACCCAGAATTATCATCTAATTGCCCTAAGAAGTTTTTTAAAGTTTTGTGCTAAAAGAGATATCCCTGCCCTGCCTGCCGATAAAATTGAACTAGCCAGAACTTACCGAAAACAAGTTACATTTTTAACGACTGAAGAAATAGATCGTCTTTTTAAGCAACCTAAAATTAATACTATGATAGGGCTTAGAGATAGAGCTATTTTAGAACTTTTGTTTAGCTCAGGGCTTCGGGTTAGTGAGCTTGTTAGTTTAGATAGAGATAATATTAATTTAAAACAACGTGAATTTATGGTTAGAGGTAAAGGCCAAAAGGATCGACCAATATTTATTAGCGTTGAGGCTACTAACTGGATAGAGGCTTATTTAGCTAAAAGAAGTGATGCTACTAAACCGCTGTTTATAAGATATAGTGGCAATAAGCAGGTTGATCTATCGGGCAATTATCATCGACTCACGTCTAGAAGTGTTCAACGATTAGTTGCTAAATACGCTCTTTTAGCTGGTATTACCAAGCATGTATCTCCTCATACCTTAAGACACAGTTTTGCAACTGATTTAATTATGAACGGTAGTGATCTTAGATCAGTTCAGGCTATGCTTGGACATAGTAATATTTCTACCACTCAAATATATACTCATATGACCGATCCGCATCTAAAAGAAATTCATGAAAAGTTTCATAGATATAACAATAGTTAGCTGAAAGTTAGTTATTAAATTGATGGCATAACGACGAAGATGGAGTTTCATCTGTTGATTGGCCGGGACTAGGCAAAAGATTGAGTTGCTTGCAAACTTCTCCTTCAATGGCAGCTACTGGATAATAGTACTGATTTGTTTCTGGTATACGAACCTGTATTCGTTTTTGAGCATTTTGAGCTTTTCCAGTAGAATCAACTAATAATTGTCCATCAGCAATATTTAATTGCCCACTTAAGTTATTATTAAGGGTGATGGATGTATACACGCCTGAAGTATTTGGATAAACACTACGAACGACTAAAAGATAGGCTCCGTATGGCTGGCTGCTTTGATCTAGTAAACCTCCTACTTGCAGTGAAATACTGCAAGATGTACTCGTACAAGAACCGTTATATATTTTGCCAGAAAATAAGCCCATGTTACCTGGACTAGTGGCTGAACTTTGAGATAAAGTTATACTTCCAGAACCATTACTTACCGGGCACAAAAAAGCACTGAAAGAATTATTTGTTAAGAAGTGTCTAGTCAACCTTGTGTCATTGACACTAAGAGGGATAAGCTCAATTCTAAGCATATTTTGGTAAGTCCAAGAGGTAGCTGGGTAAAGTTTTTCTGAACAATTCGTAACAGGATTACTATAGCCCTGATTATTATTCCAGCTAATATTAATTGATGAAATAGGCGTTGGTAAACCTACCTCACAAGGTGCAGAAGGAGAGCCTGTAGTTGAGCATCCTTGCATTTCAATAACTGTCGCCTGATTATTAGTTATATCAGAGTAAACCAGTTGTTGGGGTTCTGGGTTCATGAGCAAACAGGTAATTGAAGTATTGGTCGTAGTATTGACATTTGGCTGTAATAAGTACTTACTCGCTGGGTTGCTTGTTGAAATCCCACTTTGACCGCAGTTACTTTTTGTATTTAAGTAACCATGAATATAGGCTTCATAAGCGTCGTTTACTCCTGACTCAGCTGCATAATATGCTTGAGATGAAAGTTGCTTATTTAAAGCTTCATTTAAGTTAGTTTGCATAAGCTGAGCAAAACCCACAGTTATTAAACTAAGTACGATAACCATCACTAAAGCGACAACTATGGCAGCAAAACCTTTTTGATCATTGTCTGAATATTTATATCTTTTCATATTATTATCTATCTATTATATTACTACTAATAAAGTCTCTCTGCTACTGTAGTTGAAAAATAATAAGTTGCACAAAAGTTAGTACTGATATGACTAAGTGTTGACTTACAACTAGCTTCACTATTAACTTGACCGTTATTAGTAGGGATATTTAAAAGTCCAGATTCACCATAGGCTGTAGCTATAGAAACGTTATACACATTACTATTGTCAATATTCTGGTCTAAGGATAAATCAAATTCAGTCAGACGGCTATATTCCGGTAGCATCTCATAGCCTGAATTTGACACAGAATTGTTATCATTAGTTGTGGGATTTTGGCTAGGGTTATTCTCTGCTGATACCATATTAGAAGCTGGCGTACAATTACCATTAGGATTTGAGAGAGTGTCTCTCCATAATACGTAAGGAATATTAATGCCAGTGCTACTGTCTAGCCCTAGCTCAGCATTTATAATAAAGCTATATCTGGCAACACCAACACAATAAGCA
>JAJZHX010000049.1 GCA_021804315.1 bacterium | reverse complement strand
CTAAAATAATTGTTAATGATGCCGAAGAACTTTCTCTTGATAAAGCTAAAAGATATAAGCCTAAACATAAACAAAAAACTAAAAAACGCGCGAATACCTTATCGGCTAGACTATATATAAGACTTACTAATACTGATGATCAAAATATGCTAATAAACCTAAAGTCGACTATCGATCATTACCAAGGAGCAACTGAAGTAGTGCTTGTGTTAGGCGAAGCTGACAGTAAGCAGGCTATTAAACTGCCCCAAGGCATTGACCAAAAAAGTCAAGGAGTTGAAAAACTCAAAGAGTTAGTAGGTGCAAATAATTTGATTATCAAATAACTAACTTATTGACTTTATTAACTTAAGAAGCTGTTTCTTCTTAGAATAATCGGCGAAAATATTATCTGACTTTTCGATAATTTTAGTTTAAATTAAAAGATTATAATATTATTAAATTTATAAAATATAAGTTTGACAATATAAGTATCAAGATTAAGTATATAAGTATTGACAAATAATCGGGGTGTAATGTCGAATGATTATAAGTTATGAAGATTTGCCTAAAATTAGAGAGATTAATAACCATAAAACTATCGTCTTTACTGGAGGAGTTTTCGATCTTGTTCATGAAGGTCATGTAAATGGTATGCAATACTGTAAGTCTAAGGGTGATTTATTAATTGTCGGAGTCTCAAGCGATGAACGTGTCAAGCAAAGAAAAGGCGTAAATCGGCCAATAAGAAAAGAGTTAGGCAGGCTAATGCTAGTAGATGCATTAAAACCTGTAGACTACTCTTTTATAATGCCAATGCCCAATAATCTTTATACCCCTACCATGCAGGTAATAATGACCTTAAGACCAGACATATTTATGGATCATCAAGAAAATAGGCAACGATGGGCTGATTCAACTCAGGATATTAGAGATGTTGGTTGCCAATTAATTTTTAATACTTCTCCTAGGCTTAACTCTACTTCTATGATTATATCAAGTATATTAGAATCAATAAAAAAGACTTAAACTAAATATATGGCCAATAAGCAAGTAGTTTATGTTGATGAGCGTGATTTAGTTGTCGGCGCAGGCACTATTGAAAAAGCTCTTGAAAAAGGCTATGCAGTACGTATTGTCCGGATATTTATCACAAACCACAAACGTAAAATTCTGTTACAGCAAAGGTCTAGTAACATAAAAAACTATCCCTTAAAATGGGATCAATCGGCAGGTGGTCACGTTGATGAGGCCGAAAGTTACCATCAAGCCGCCAAAAGAGAACTATTTGAGGAGATGGGCATAAGTAACATTGATCTTCAACAAGTTTGCAAATATTTTACGGTAGAGCCTTATAAGGATTATTCTCGGAAAAGACATAATGTTATATATATAGGCAACTATGACGGCGAGGTTAAGATTGATAATCATGAAGTTAGTGATTATAAATGGCTAAGCTTTGATAGACTTAATGCTTGGATTAATAATTCTCCCGATGACTTCACCAACGGTTTTATTGATGCTTACAGTAGGCTATATAAGTTACTTAAATAAAGACCATAAATTGAACTAAAAGTTTTTAGGCTAGAAAAGATTAAAAAAATTGCTTCAACAAAAGAGTGAATTTGCCTACTTTTGGATTAGCTTATGATACCTTGTCGATGTATTAAGATGCTAGCAATGGTAGCAATAAGCACCAATAAAATATCTATAAGCGGATGACTGACTACAAAATCCTCACTTTCCGTTAACCACTTTTTGATGGCTTTTAAGTGCTTAATAATCACAATGCCTGCTACCAAAACTATAATAATTGCCAAAATAAAAGTTGGCCAAAAAGCAGTTGAATCTGTTAGCTGATTAGCTAGATTAATACTTTGATTAGTCGGTGTTTTAACAACCTGATTGCTAATTATAGCTCGATTATTTGGTTGACCATATTCGGCGACAACAATTACTGCTGGTCCATGATTCATAAAATTAGCTGATTCAGCTACAGCAAAGCCAACATTAGAAAAACTACTATTTAAAATATTAGCTCTATGGCTAGGGCTAGCCATCCAGGCTGAGTTAACACTAATTGCTGAATTAAAGCCGTAAGCTAAGTTTTCGCCAGCTGAAATAAACTGATAACCACTGCTAGAGATCATCTCAGCCGGTGTTTCCCCGGTTGGTGAAATATGTGACCAATAGTTATTTTTAACCAAGCTACTTGCCTTAGCTTGAGCGGCTTGTGCTAAATCATTATTAACGCTCAAAACCTTTTCGTGGTATTGAGTACGGTCTAGATTAGTTAAACTCAGTAAAGTTGCAGGACTAAAACTTGTTTGCCAACCTAAGACTGCTTGATGTTCAGATAGTAAACTATTAACAAACACACCGCCTAATACGATTAAAAGCATTGGCAGATATGGCCAATAAACCCTTGAATAACCTTTTGAATGACGATGATGCCCGGCGTGACGTTTACGATAATGTGGCGGAGCTTTAGCTTTCGGTGTTAAAGACATTTTAGTTTTTTTAAGACTTATAAAATTATTATAGCATAAGGCTATAGATTGCTATAGCAGCTGCTTGAATAACGTTTAAAGATTCTTTTTGTCCCTTCATGGGTATTTCAATAACATCATCACATATGCTGAGAATCGAGCGATCTAAGCCAGTAACTTCATTACCTAAAATCAGGGCCAGCTTATCTTTAGAGTGAAAGCTAGCTAGTTCTGTCGATTGACTATCTTGCTCGAGGGCTATAATCTTAAAACCAGCCAAGCGCAAATCTTTAATGACCTTTTCTAATTGAGGAGCGACATTGATCTTCAGATAATTTTCGGCACCCAATGCTGTTTTACTAATTTTTTGATGAACTTTATCGCTAATATGTGGCAATCTAGGGTCGTTAGCTATTTTAGGATAGGCTGTATAACCAGTTAAATAGACTTCCCTGACTCCTAAGGCTTCGGAGGTTCTTAGTAGCGAACCAACATTGTGAGCACTTCTCAAGTTATGTGCAATAATAATCAGATTTTTCATAATTTTAGCTAAATATAAACTGCTTATGCCTTATAATATTAGAGATATGAGTGAAAATGCCAGGCAAGACGAAGAACGCACTACCCTAAATCGAGCTAATCTACTTGGCTTAAACTATGTTGACACCTCATTGCTAGAAAGTAAACCCCTGTATAAGGATTTATTGTCGAATGAGGAACTTTATAGACTAAAGGTTATCCCTTTACGCCTAGAGAAAGGAACTATTTTATTTGGCATTACTACTACCACCTCTCAGCAAACTATGAAGGACTTGGTTCAGCGGTTCGCTGACTATAAAGTAGATTTTGCAATAATTTCTGACACGGGTTTTAGAGATTATATGCTACTTTATGATCCACCAAAACAAGTGGTTTATCAGGATATTGAGGTTACTAGTAAAAGCCAAGCACAAATAAATAGTGTTTCGCAAATTCTTGAACAAGTTAAAGCCGATGACATGCTTGCCTATCTGGTTACCCAGGCTCACCATTTAAATGCGTCAGATATTCATATTGAAACCCAAAGAGATAACACGCGAATTCGTTTTAGGATTGACGGTGTTCTGCATACTGTAGCTGAGCTACCAATCGATAAATATCGAGTCTTAATTTCAGCCATTGCTTCAGCAGGCAATGTTTCAACATCAGCTGACGAAGCCCAACAGGGGCATATTTCTCAGCGGGTTACGATGGCAGACAATACAGAAGTTGATGTTAACTTGAGAATTGAAACTGTGCCAACAATTAACGGCATGGATGTTGTCATGAGACTATTTAATATTGACCGATCCAATTATACTCTCGACAACCTAGGTTTATCGGCCAACGAAAGAGCAGTTGTTGATGATATCATCAACAAGCCTTCAGGACTGGTTTTAGTTGTTGGTCCAACTGGTAGTGGTAAAACTACAACCCTATATTCAATGCTTAATTCTTTAGTCAGTGATGAGCGTAAAGTTATCACTATTGAAGATCCGGTAGAGTTCCAATTCCCCGGCATTACGCAAATTTCTGTTAAAAGCAGTGAGTCAGGTAACGATAGCAGTTTTGCCGATAAACTAAGAGCGATTTTAAGACTTGACCCAGATATCGTTATGGTCGGTGAGATAAGAGACTTAGATACTGCCAAAACAGCTTTACAGGCTGCTCTAACTGGCCATTTAGTGCTAGCTACCTTTCATGCTAGTTCAGCGGCGGCTTCACTAACCAGACTAGCCGATATTATAGGAGAAAACCCTTTATTTATTTCGGCTATTAGATTAATTATGGCTCAAAGACTAATTAGAAAGCTTGACGATAAAACCAAACAGGCCTATCAGCCAAGTCAATTTGAGATTAATCAATTAACTCAGATAGTAAACAGTCTGCCTGCTAATGTTATTAAACCAGACCTAACCAACCTAGCTTTATACAAGCCTGGTTCTTCTGATGAGAATCCCTTTGGTTATCAGGGACAAATAGCTATTCGGGAACAAATGACTATGACAGAGACAATTAGACAATTATTAACTAATCAGACTAACATTTCGGCTCAAAGCTTAGAATTAGCCGCTAGACAAGATGGCATGATCAATATGGAACAAGATGGTATAAGGAAAGTCATAGCTGGAATAACTTCGTATCAGGAATTGTTTAGAGTTATCGAATAATTGTATATTTTTATGATCTTCCCACCCATATTAATAATCTTTTTTAGATGATTAAGCTACCATAAGTATTATAGCAGAGGCGGCAGACTAGTGATATAGTCATACTTACCTATTATTGGTTCTAAAGCTGGTTGAGATAGATAGACTTCTGGAGTAAAGTTAATTACTTCTGCTGCACAGGTTTTAAAGGTACTATTACTGCTATAGG
>JAJZHX010000048.1 GCA_021804315.1 bacterium | reverse complement strand
TTACATAATCTTGGCCTAATAATTGTCGACTATCTTCAACTGATGAGTGGAGGCGTAAGATCATCAAATGATGGTAACCGAGTGCAGGAGATATCGGAAATTTCGAGAGGCTTAAAAAGTCTAGCCAGAGAGTTAAACGTACCGGTACTGGCTTTGTCTCAATTAAGCCGTTCAGTTGAAAACCGTAATCCACAAGTACCTCAGTTAGCAGACTTGCGGGAATCAGGTTCTCTAGAACAAGATGCGGATGTTGTAATGTTTATTTACCGAGAAGATTATTATCATCCGGAAACTGAACGCAAGGAAATTGCCGATATTATGATAAAAAAACACCGTAATGGGCCGATTGATAATATTGAGCTAAAGTTTAATAGAGATAAGCAACGATTTCTGTCAATTGATCATAAGCATCAAGACCCATTTCTAGCTTAAAATGTATTTATAGTAAGCCTAAAAGATTTTTATGAGAAAAACTAAACTTAAATTTAAGTCAATCAAGTTAGAAAAAAATAATCTGCTATTAATATTATTATTTAGCTGTCTAGTTTTATTTCTAATGTTTTACCGCTTAGGCACTTTAACAATCATGTTAAGTAACGGCGAAGCTAGAACAATTAAATTTGCTAGTTTTCACTATCTTATCAATCATCCTCTTAATTTACCTTTAAATTTACTGCGATTAATAATCTTTAAAATATTTAATAATTCCAGCAATTTTATCGTCCGGCTACCGAGTGTAATATTTGGTATTTTAACGATTATTGGATTTTATTATCTGTTAAGCTTATGGCACACTTTTAAAAATAGTCTGCTAACCCTAGTACTATTTATGACAAGTGCCTTTTTACTACACGTTACTAGACTAGCTAATTATGAAGTTTTGTACTTATTCAGCATGACCTATGGATTATTAGGTTACGGTTTAATAACTAAATATTCAGATAACAAGTATGTTTATTACTTAAATTTGTTTTTATTAGGCTTATTTATAACCATCCCTGGCTTAATCTGGCTAAGTTTACTGATGGCATGGTTGGAAAAAGATCTACTAAAAAAAGTTTTTCAGAAGTTAAAACTAATCAATAAACTTCTGAGTATTATTTTGCTAGTGATTTGGATACCCTTGATGTTTATTACTAGTTTAGCTAATCATAATATTAAACAATGGCTTGGCCTGCCCGCTGACTTTCCTAGACTAATATTAATGCTCAAACAATTTCCTGCAGTAGGTGTTCATTTATTAATAAGAGGGCCAGAATACCCTACACTATGGTTGGGTAAGGCACCATTACTTGATGCTTTTAGCTTAGCCATGCTAATTATTGGCAGTTACTTTTACATCGTGCACTATAAAAATAAGCGAAGCCAACTGATTGGCTATTTATTAGTTTTATCAATTATTTTAATAGGCTTAAATCCCAAAAATTCTTTTAGCTTAATCTTACCGCTGGCTTACATTTTAATTGCCATGGGTTTAACGTATTTAAATTTCTTATGGCAAAAAACCTTTCCCAAAAACCCGATTGCCCGTAGTATAAGTTTACTTATACTAGTATTCTGTGTGCTTCTTGCCAGCGCTTACAACTTAAAAGCTTATTTTATAGCTTGGCCTAATAGTCCAAGTACTTTTATAGTTTTTAATAAAAAAGTATAATAGAGCTAGTTTACGAAAAAAAGGAGAAATAATGAGTAAATTTGATCAGGCTAAGATGCTTATGCGTGTTAAAAAAATTCAAGGTGACTTACAGAAAATGGTCATTGAAGTAGAAAAAGGTGATGGTGCTGTTAAGGTTGAAATGACTGGAGAGCAAAAACTAAAAAAAGTTCATATTGATCCTCAATACGTCGATCTTGATGACATTGGCCAATTAGAACGCTGGATTGAAGACGCTGTTAAAGAGGCTATTCAACAAAGTCAAAAAGTAGCTGCCGAAAAGATGCAACCTATGATGGGCGCCCTAGGTAACTTAGGTCTATAAATTAAATATGCAGGTATTACCTCCAGCACTAGTGAATTTAATTGATGCATTTAACGATCTGCCCGGTGTCGGCCCAAGAACAGCCGAAAGATATGCTTACTATGCTTTAAAATCTCAATCTGGTACAGCTAAAAAACTAGCCAAAGCATTATCTGAATTAAAAGAAAATATTGGTTACTGTCCTGTTACGTTTGCTTTAATTGATAAAGGGCAAGAATTATCGCCTCTATACACCGACTCAAGAAGAGATAAACAATTAGTTGCAGTTGTTGCAGAACCTTTTGATATATTGGCTCTTGAAAAGACCGGTAGTTTTAATGGTACTTATCATGTTTTAGGAGGCTTAATCTCGCCTATTGATGACATTTCGCCAGAAAGTTTGCATGTTAGTGAGTTAATTAACAGAATAAAAAAGGATAACGTTAAAGAAGTAATACTAGCTTTGAATGCCAGCGTAGAAGGCGAATCTACCTCATTATATATCCAAAAAGAGATCATTAATCCAAAGGTCAAAGTTTCTCGCTTAGCCAGAGGTCTACCAATAGGTGTTGACCTCGAATATGCCGATCAAATTACCTTAGCCAGAGCACTAGAAGGCCGACAACTATTTTAAACATCTTAAATTTAATACCCTAAAGAGCAGTGTCTTATAATAACTTTATGCCATACACACAAGCAGTTCAAGCACTTAAACTAATCGAAGAAGCTACTTCTGTAGTAATTGTTCAAGCCGATAATCCAGATTCAGATAGTTTGGGTAGTGCCTTAGCTTTTGAGCAAATACTATTGACCTTAAATAAACCCAGCTTTCTATATTGTTCGAGTGATATGCCCAGTTATTTACATTACCTTGAAGGCTGGGATAGAGTAGAAAAGTCTTTACCAAATAACTTCGATCTTAGTGTGATTGTTGATGCTTCAACAAGCAGCTTATTAGAAAAACTAGAGCATCAACAACAAATTAAAAAACTTAAAGCTCAGCCATGTCTAGTTATCGATCATCACGAAGTAGTTGAAAATCAGATTAATTTTGCAACAGTTCTTATTAATGACTTTAAAAGTTCCAGTACTGGTGAAGTAATATATAATTTGGCTAAGCAAACTAATCTTCATCTAAATAACCAAGCCTTAATTAATATCATGGCGGCAATCCTTGGTGATACTCAAGGATTATCCAATCAGCTGGCATCTAGTCAAACCTACAAAATTATGGCCGAAATGCTTGATTTAGGTATTAGCCGGGCTGAACTTGAAGAAAAACGCCGACAATGGTCAAAAATGCCCGAAACAATTTATCGCTATAAAGCTGAGCTTATTAAGCGAACTGAATTAGATTTAAAGTCTAAAAGTGCAGTAGTAGTTATTCCATATAAAGAAATTACCGAATTTAGCCCTTTATATAACCCTGTAGCTTTAATTCAAAATGATATGCTACAAATTACCGACATAGAGGTAGCCATAGTCTTAAAAACCTACCCTGAGGGGAAAATAACCGGTGCAATAAGATCTAACCTTAATTACCCAGTAGCCGGACAGCTTGCCGACAAATTTGGTGGTGGCGGACATAGTAATGCCAGTGGCTTTAAAATTGACAATTGTGGCAATCTAGCTGATCTTAAACACAGGCTTATAATAGAACTTGGCAATCTAATCAACTAAAATATGCAATTATATAACACCTTAACTAGACAGATAGAAGAATTAAAGCCGAATAATTCTCCCAATGTTGCAATTTATACATGTGGACCAACTGTTTATGACTATTCCCATATTGGCCACTGGTTTACTTATGTTAGAACAGATACCTTAATCAGAAGCTTAAAAATTAATAACTTAGTACCTAAATGGGTTATGAATATAACAGATGTTGGTCATTTAGTTAGCGATGCCGATGATGGCGAGGATAAAATTGCTAGACAGGCTAAAAAGGAAGCTAAAAATGCTTGGCAAATTGCTGAATTTTATACCAAAGATTTTTTAACTGGCCTAAATCAGCTTAATATTACACAGCCCAGTTTATTAGTTAAAGCAACCGATCATATTACTGACCAAATAGACTTAATAAACAAGCTAGAGGCCAAAAATTATACTTACGTAATTGAAAATGATGGAGTTTATTATGACACCGGCAAATTCCCAAGATATTCTAACTTTGCTAGGTTAGATATCGATGAACAACAACCAGGTAAAAGAGTTTATTTTAACCCTAAAAAACGACAAATTAGTGACTTTGCTCTTTGGAAATTTTCACCTCAAGATACTCAAAGGGATATGGAGTGGCCAAGTCCATGGGGTATAGGCTTTCCTGGTTGGCATATTGAATGTTCAGCCATGAGCATGAAGTACTTAGGACCAACTCTTGATATTCATACTGGTGGCATTGATCACATACCAATTCATCATACTAATGAAATTGCTCAAAGCGAAGCCATAACTAATAAGCCACTGGCTAACCATTGGTTTCATAGTAATCACGTCCTTATAGATAATCAAAAAATTTCTAAAAGCTTAGGCAATGGTATCAGACTACAAGACCTAGTCGAAAACGGCTTCTCGCCTCTTGACTTAAGATTACATATTCTAGAATCACACTATCGCAGTCAATCTAAATTCAGCTGGGACAGTTTAGAATCTGCTAGGAATCGTTATAACGATTTAAAAGCTATGGCCGTCTTAAGATGGCAAGCAAGACCTAAAACTTATGATGATACGACGTTTGCTATAGAAGATGTTATAACGGAAATAACCAATTTAATTAATAATGATCTTGATACGCCACAGATTCTAGCATATCTATCCCAGGTCAGTAAACAATTACAAGCCGTACATATTGAAGAAGATATGGTTATACACTTAAATAATTTGCTAGATTTTCTAGACCAACTACTCGGGCTAGAACTATCTGCTCAAGCAGATATTTCTCCAGAACAAAAAAAGCTTATTAATAAACGACAGAACGCTAGAAACAATCATCAATGGCAGGAGTCA
>JAJZHX010000047.1:3210-4971 GCA_021804315.1 bacterium | reverse complement strand
ATAAGAATATCCGTCTCTATAAAATAGAAACTAAAGGGAAGACTTATAAAAAGGGGCATATATTCGAGGAGATTTCCGAAAATTATGTTTCTCCGCCTTTTGAATTGTTTTTTAATTCAGGAAAAGTCAAAAAAGCGTTAAGAGAGTATACTGGCCCAAAATTCCAAGGTTCAATACTGCCATCTGCTCTTTTAACTAAGCCTCCTACTAGACCTACTCCTTGTCTCAAATAGCTAGGCATAACATCACGAGCGTTATCTGGATTATTTGGACTGTCTAAAGATTTATCAGCATCAATAAAATGTATTATTGTTTTGTAGTCTTTGATATTATCTATGATTCGGTTACGATTAGCGCCTGCTCCTACATTCTCTCTGCCTCTTACTAAATTTAGCTCACCTTTATAAGCTTCTGCTACAGTAATACTATCATCGGTCGAAGCATCATCTAGAACATATACTTCATCGTAACCCTGTTCTAAAACTTGAGGTATCAAACTAGCTAAACCTTCAGCCATATTATAATTTGGAATAGCTGCTACAACTGATAATTTTTCAGACACAAAAAGATTTTAACACGTATTTTTCATTCAGTCCACTAATGTTTAATCTATACTTAATTGTTAGGTTATTTAAATATTTTGTCGTTTAACAAAATCTAGATTTGCGTTAATCGATTGAGCTGTTAATCTACAACCTATGTTACCTAACTTAGTTAGTAAATCATTTAAAATGCTCTGGGCTTCTAGGCTGGATGGATCAAAGTTAATGTTTTGTTCTAAAGCATCAAGAGCGATTATCGCTATCTCATAGTTTAGAAGGCAGATTTTATTAGTACATTCAGAGCAGTGATTAAATAAATCCATGCAATCATTATAAGGAAAAGTTGGGCTATGAAAATGAAATTTTATACTAATTTATTTCAGGATAACGATCGGGGTTGTTTAAATAATAATCTAGCCACGCATGGTTTTCTGGCACTTCAATAAATTCTACATATAGACCTTTTTTAAAGGCACCGTTGTTATTTCTCTTAAACTTTTGAGCTTGAACAACTTCCTTTTTAGTTATTCGATATTTTTGTCTTAAATCATCTATGACCTGTTGAACGTCGGCAATTTCAGAAACAATATTGTTAGGTGAGGCGTTAGCAATTTCATTAGTTTCTTCTAGTAACTTTTTAATTAACTGTTGTTTATGTTCTTCATCAGATAATTTTATATAATGAGGCTTTGCTCCAGAACTAATTTGTAAATCAACAATTTTATCTCTAACTAGTTTTTTGAATGTAAACTTACGCATATTGATATAATTGTAACGCGCTTAGTTAAATAACTATAATCTTTGATACAATGTCTAAAAAGTAGCCAATACGCAATCAGTATTTAATAATTAAGTTCAACTATATGCATCAAAATAAATTGAATAATCAGAAGATAAAGTTGTTGCCATACGTTGCTCTACTCTTAGTCGGGCTTGGCATTAGTTTAAGGTATGGCAGTGTAATTAATGGTCGACTGCATGATAGATTGCTAGCTTTAATCGGCGTCGTTTGTTTTATCATCGCAGCAATAGCCTTTTTTAATTTGTTTAGTAGCGGTATTAGGAAGAATATGGTCGCACATCACTTGGGAGCCGGGCGAGCAGCTGCTCTGCAGTTTATAATTCGGCTGATTGGCTATTTAATTATCCTGTTTGTTGCTTTAGGTAGAGTAGGTATTCCAGTAGGCCATATTTTGCTAGGCAGTGCTGTGATTGGTAT
>JAJZHX010000047.1:0-3200 GCA_021804315.1 bacterium | reverse complement strand
GGGTGTTGCAGCCCAGCAAGCCTTAGCTAACTTTTTTGCCAGCATTGTTTTAATTATTTCTCATCCCTTCACCGTTGGTCAAAGAATAACCCTTGTGTCCGGTTCACTTGGTGGCAAATACGAAGGAAAGGTACACGATATTGGACTAACTCACACCAGCTTAAAGTTAGATAACGGCGATTATGTTAAACTACCCAACTCAACTATTTTAGTAGGTGGCGCTATTACTGTTCATAAGAGAGACAAACAAACGTCTTAGGCTTTTTTTAGGAAGAGTCTCTTTTTATAAATAATATCCAAGATAAGCCACCTAAAATTACAAGATAACCTAAAGCAACTAATGCTGCTGATGATGGAGAGAGAGTACTGCTACTAACATTCTGTCCAGCTCCTAAAACTTTATGTAGTGCACTAAATGGCAAATAGACTGTATTTTGTTTAAACCAAATGCTTAAGATACCTTCAATAGTAGGAAAGATTAAAAGAGTTACTACTGAACCTATTTGATTACGGATTAAAAAGGCTAGAAAAAGAGCAATTATTGAATAAGCCCAGCCATAGTACAAAATGTGCCAAATCATTGGTCCAAAAGCATAATGTTGATGCACAAAATTAACATGGTTTAAATGAAGAGCTAGTATACCGAGTAGAGGCGAAATGGCTCCAAAAAATGCTATTAGAATAAGCGAAACGAATGATACAACTAGTAACTTTGCTAATAAAACTCTGGAACGGCTTCTTGATAAGGTTAAAGAGTAATCAATCGTGTTATAACGAAATTCATGAGTAACTAATAAAATACTAATTATTGCTGGGAAAATAGCAATGAAACTAATAGTCTGAAGATCTTGATTTGTTAAAAAGCTTGGACTAAGTACATCTAGCTTGGTACTATGCCAACCGACAACATAAAAGTTAATTAAAACTACAAAAAAAGTTGATATGGCCATAATGACATAGCTAGAGCGCACACTTAAGATTTTCCTTAGCTCTGCTTTAAGCTGATTAATCATGATTTTTTACCTTTTACTTTTCCCTGATATTCTTCACTTCCGGCAGTAACTTCTAAGAAAGCTTCTTCCAGGGAAGCCATTTTATTACCAAGTTCCAATACTTGTAATTGATTATCGAAAGCAATTTTACCAATATCGTCTGTTTTTAAGTCATCAACTTCCAGACCTTTAGCTTTTTTTATATAGCTAATCTTTTTTTGAGTTAGTATTTTAGCTAATTTATCTAAGTCATTAACTCTAACATAAACCGTACTAGCCACATTGCCAGCAATAAACTGGGACATTGAGGTATTAGCTAGTAACTTACCCCTGCCAATAACCACTACATTGTCTGCCAGTTGGGACATTTCACTTAGTAAATGTGAGGAAACAAAGACACCGTGCTTGTTATCGGCATAATTTTTTAAGAACTCTCTTAGCCAGACAATACCTTCCGGATCAAGACCGTTAGCCGGTTCATCTAGCATTAAATAAGTTGGTTCAGCTAGTAAGGCAGCAGCTAGACCTAGACGTTGACTCATGCCTAGAGAAAATTTACCAGGACCTTTTTTGGCAACGTCATTGAGTCCAACAATTTCTAAGACTTCACTAACCCGCTTGTTAGGAATATTGCCTTCAGTTGCTAGGATTTTTAAATGTTGTTTTGCAGTTCTAGTTGGATGATAGGCTTTAGCTTCTAGTAAAATACCAACTTGAGAAGATGGCTTAGAGTAACTATTTAATTTTTTACCATTAAAAAGCGTTTCGCCTTGGCCGTTAATTAGGCCGAGCATCAACTTCATGGTTGTTGATTTACCTGCCCCATTAGGGCCTAAAAAGCCTGTAACTTTACCTTTTTGGATTGCAAAAGATAGATTATCGACAACTAGTTTATCTTTATATTTTTTGGATAGATTTTTAGCTTCAATCATTATAACTTAGCTTTAATTATATACTAAAGCTGGTTATAGCGATAGCAACTTATAAGATGATCGTTAACCATGCCTATTGCTTGAATGAAAGAATAACAAATAATTGGACCGACAAATTTAAAGCCTCGTCTTTTGAAATCATTGCTTAATTGAGTAGCCAGTTTATTGGTTGGTGGTACTTCAGAGACTAGCTTATAGTGATGTTTGACCGGCTTAAAATCAACAAATTGCCAAAGGTAGTTATCAAAAGAGCCAAAGTCTACTTTTAATTTTAATAGGCTTTGGGCGTTGATAATTACTGAGTTTATTTTTAAGTGATTTTTAATTATCTCGTCGTTATTCAGTAAACTGGTTAGTTTTTTAGAGTTGTAGTTTGCTATCTTATTGATATCAAAATCATCAAATGCTTGCTTAAAGGCTTGCCTTTTTTTAAGAACAGTCAGCCAGCTAAGACCAGCTTGAGCCCCTTCTAAACATAACATTTCAAATAACTTTCTATCATCATGAAGAGGTACACCCCATTCATTGTCATGATAGCTTAAATTAAATGGATCACTGGCTGACCAAGGACAACGGACCAAATTAGTTTCACTCATATTCACTTATTTTTAAATCTAAGTTTTTAACTGATTTAATATTATAACAATTCGCCTAGTTTTTCGGCATTTGATCTAGAGCAGTTATACCGAGTAGCTTTAAGCCAGAGTTTAATTTTTGTGCGTAGACAGCAACTAAACTCAATCTAATACTTTGTCTGGAGCTATTAATTACCTTGGCATTTTCATAAAACTGATTAAAGATTTGCGCTAGTTCATAAAGATAATTGCATATTAGATGTGGTTTTAGCTCAGCAGTTGCCTGATTAATTATTTCATTATACTGACTGAGTTTAATAACTAGTTGCCTTTCATTATCATCAAAATCTGCTTCCTCTAAAGTTTTAGAAACACCTAAGTTAGCTTTAGCCAAGATAGATTTAGCTCTGGCATGGGCGTACTGTAAATAGGGACCACTATTGCCTTGTAGACTAACTGACTCGTTCGGATCATAAATAATATCACCGCCAATTTTATTTTTTAAAAAGCTATACTTAATGGCTCCTAATACTACTTGGTGATTATTGCTAGTAGATATTTCTAGGCAAGCTTTGGTAGCTAAGTCGATGATATCTGTGGCTTTCAAGATATTACCTTTTCGGCTACTCATTTTAGTGCCTCCAGATAATTTTACGATGCCATGAGTAATATGAATTGTTCGTTTAGGCAGTTCAGGTTCA
>JAJZHX010000046.1 GCA_021804315.1 bacterium | reverse complement strand
GCTTTAACTTTTTATAAAATATACAAATTTTGATTACATTTGTTCATTAGTAATTAATTTAAATTATAATAATTAATAATTAATTTATTATATATTATTGTGGTTTTAGTTTTATTTAGTATTTATTATACTTAAATTTTATGGTTATTTGTTAGTTTTATAGACATATACTATCAAAAAAATTAAATTATGTGATTAACTATATGTAAGATAATCGCTAAAGAATATTTTTAAAAGTGTTATCTTGGTAGCTAATGGAAAAAAGAGCCAAACATGGCCTAAAAGAAGCAGATAAAGTTCTTCAAAAAAGAGTATCACTGAATACTAATTTGGAGCCTGATAGCCCTTTATCGCCTGAAGGTAAGCTAGCGAAATTTTTTGAGCATTTTGAATGGCAAAGATTTCGTAGCTATTGGTTAAGTCTTAAGGGGCTTAAAACCATGGCTACAATGTTGGTAGTTTTTTTAATTAGTTTTGTCATTTTTTCAGTGATAGTAATCTTAAATCTTCAAAAAAACTTACCAGCTATTCAGTCTCTTTACGGCAAAAATTTAAAAGGTAGCATTCAGTATTACGATCGAACCGGTAAAGTACTGCTCTGGACAGATTTTAACGGCATAAATCGCTCACCAGTCTCGGCGTCGCAAATGAGTCCTTATATTAGAGAAGCGACTGTCGCGATTGAAGATAAATATTTTTACAAAGAAGGCCCTATTGATTTTGGTGGAATATTAAGATCTGCAGTTCATGACATACTTCATCCCAGTGGACAGCTAGAAGGTGCTTCAACAATTACTCAACAACTTGTCAAACTAAATGAGGGCTGGCTAGGCAGAGTAACAGTTTGGCGTAAAATTAAAGAAATATACCTGTCTTACGACGTTAGCCGGCATTACTCAAAATCTACAATCTTAACTGGCTATCTCAATATTGTTCCTTACGGAGGACCAGATTATGGAATTCAAGCTGCGGCAGAAGATTATTTTCATACTTCAGCGGCTAAACTTAGCTTAGCCCAAGCCGCTATGCTGGCAGCCATACCGCAGTCTCCCGCTTATTATTCGCCCAGAAGTCCTGATTATAGTCAGCAAGCTTTAATTGGTCGTAAAAACTACATCTTAAAAGTGATGCAACAACAAGGCTATATATCTACTGCTCAAGAGAATCAAGCTATTAATACTAATGTGCTAGCGGAAGTTAAACCGCCTGTAGGTGTCTACTCAAATATAATTGCTCCCTATTTTGATTTAGCAGCTAAACAACAGCTTCAAGCACAATTTGGTAGCCAGACAGCCAATGAGGGTGGCTGGAAGGTGATTACAACACTTAACATACCGCAACAAAATGAAGCTCAGAAACTGGTTGCTAGCAATCTAAGTAATGTTACTAATGATGGTGGCGACGAAGAAGCTACGGTTGTTGAAAATGCCCCTACTGGTCAAGTCACGGCTTTAGTAGGAGGAGTTAACTTTTATAATAAGACTGACGGCCAAATAAACTATGCGACTATTAGAATCAACCCTGGGTCGACATATAAACTATATGACTACACTGCTCTAATAAATGACAATAATAACGTAGGTTCAGGTTCAGTCCTTTTTGACTCTCAAGAACCGTTGCCAGGTTATCCTTGTACAAATAAGGCTTTACCAAATAATGGTGGTAACTGCTTATATGATTATGACTATCAGTACCCTGGGCCATTACCGCTTGCTTACGCTTTAGCCGGCTCTAGGAACGTGCCAGCAGTTAAATCAGCGCTTATTAACGGTGAGTCAAAAACTATAGCTTTATCACAGGCTATGGGGTTAACTAGTGGTTATAATTGTTATGCTAATGCTGCTCGAACTATTAAGACTACCTGCTACGGTTCAGCGGCTATTGGCGAGGGCGGTTATTTAAAGCTAGATCAAAGTGTTAATGGCTATGCGACAGATGCAAGATTAGGTAATTATGTACCTCAAACTTTCATCTTAAAGGTTACTAACGCTAGCGGGCAGGTACTTTATCAGTGGCATCAGCCCAAAGTTGATCAAGTTGTTAAACCTGATGCAGCCTACATTGTTGATAGCATGTTAGATAATCCTAGTGCAAGTTATCTACCAGGCTATTGTAATGCTACAAATTGCACGCCTATTAGTTCTTTCGGCTGGAAGTTCCAAAGAACTAACGGCTGGGACGTTGCCGTTAAAACCGGTACTACTCACTCAGATTTTACCGGTCTAATGATGGCTATGACTAGTCAATATGTAGTTGGTAGCTGGGTAGGTTATCATACTGCCACTAAAACCTTAATTCCTCACTATGGTGGGCTAGAGGGGCTGACCGAACCTTTAACCAGAGGTATGATTGAATATTTAACTAAAAACCAAACACCTATCAATTGGCAAGCACCGCCAGGTATTAAGGTGTTGCCGGCATACGTCATCAATCATCCTCCAGCTAAGGTTTTAGGCTATTATTATGGTTGGCAATATCCTAGTCCGTCAACTGGTTTATATCCTTCTTGGTATACTGGTTCAGTAAACAGCTCGACACCGACTTGTGATGTCTTGGCCTTTTCTATTGATAGCTTTTATAATTCGTCTATTCCAATTACTGGGCCTAACTGTAGTAGCAAGAATAGTCAAACTAACACTAATCAAAGTAGTGAAAGTATTACTATCAATAATATTGCCTGTGATGTTGTTAACCAAAATAATAATTGTCAAATAAGCGTATCTATCTCTTTTGGGGTAACCACTTCTGGTAAAGGTAGTGGTGGTGGCAATGATGGCACTATAACTATTTTAGACAATAATCAGACAAATCAGATATTCTCAATACCTATCGGCACCTCAAGCCCCTATAATACTATTCTAAGTGTTAATAATTTAGCTATCGGATCAACTGTAGTTGCTCAGTTTACTAATAGCCAAAACCAAAAGACTACATCTAACTCCGTTCAGATTAATCAGTAATTTCTTGTTGATGTTTAGTAAAATACAAACTAAAAGTAGTGCCTTTATTTAATTTTGAAGTAATTGAATAGCCAATGTTCTCTTCGTCAATAATATGCTTAAGTAAATAAAGCCCAACTCCACTACCATCAGGGTGCATGATCTTGCCATTATTAAACCTGGTAAACTTTTGAAATAATTGTTTTTGATCATTAGCTGATATACCTACGCCTTGGTCTTTGATCTTTAAAACGTACTGCTGATTAACTTCTTTTAACGAAACAAAGACGGTGGTGCCATTTGGACTATACCGGCAAGCATTGTCTAGAAGTATTTCAAAGGCTATCGAAAGATACTTGTAATCACCTAATGTTAATAGCGGTTTTTTAGATATTTCAATCTTTAATTTAAGTCCTCTGGACTTAAAGGTTGATTGGTAATTAGTTAGCGCGTTATTAATAATATCTTTGAGATCACAAGTTTTAATGTCTACAATTGTTATACCGCTCTCAATTTGTGAAGCATAAAGTAAGTTGTTAGCAACAGCAATACTCCGATTATTGGCATCATCTATGGTATTAAGTGTGTCTTTTTGTCGTTGATTAATTGAGCCAAAAAAACCGTTACTTAACATGTAGACATATTGTTTGATAGCCGTAGCGGGCGTTCGTAACTGATGAGAACCTATAGCAATAAATTCGGATTGTCTTTTTTCAAGTAACTTTTCTTTGGCAATGCCCTGCCTGACTAAATAGATTGTTAAGATAAATACCGATAATTCTAATAAGATGACAAAACCTGAAGCAAAGTTGCTAACTTCTTCATAAGCTGTTCTGCTGTTTTTATAATCATCAAGTAATTTTAACTGCTGACTTTCAATGCTCGAAACCAGTTTTTCAATTTCCTGATTAGTGGCCTCGGAAGCTGGTAAAGTCTTAATCGCTGAGGCTACTCCTTGAGTTCTATAAGTTAAAGCTGTTTGATTAAATTGCTTTTCTTTAAGTTTTACTAATTTAAAAAATGCTTGAGTGTCTTGATCGACTACTTTAACGTTAGTTCTTACTTTAAGATTAATAATATCTTTATTAATCTGCTCCTCTAGATTTGTCTGGTTAGAAATAGTAGCCTTATTGCCACTTAAAATATAATCTCTTTGTTTTATATCAATATTTTGTAGCAATGAATAAACATCATTGGCTAAAATATACTGAGATTGCACTTTATCGCTTTTATCATTAATCGAATCGACGTTATGATTTGCAAAAATACTAATCGACAAACTAAATAAGCTAATTATGAGAACCAAGCTTAAAATAAGCGCAATGGTTTTAGTCGGACTTGACTCTCTGATTAACTGGTTGAATGTCTTAAGCTTCATTAAACTACTAACGTTATTCTAAGAATAATAGTTAACTATACTGGCTTTAAACTGATAATAATCTAAACTTTTTTAAACTTTAGGTGAATTTAAATTTTTTATTTTTTATTTTTAAAATGAAAACGGTAAACCAAGTAGGCTATTATGACAATTAGCGCCAGAAGACTTAAGTAAACATCGTAATGGATAAAGTATTTGAGCTGATTAGCACCAAAATAGCCAATACTAGTCCACAGAATGACCCATAGGGCAGCACCGATCATGTTAAAAACCAGAAAATTAACCCAGGGCATTTCAATTAAACCAGCCATAATCCCATTAGCTTGTCTCAAGCCTTCAATAAACCGAGCTACTATAACTACTAGGCCACCTCTCTTTTTAAAAGCTGACTCTGCTTTAGCTACTCGTTCCTTGGTTAATAGAAGGTACTTACCAAACCGTTCAATTAAGGGGTGGCCACCATACCTACCGATAGCAAAACCAACATTATCTCCTAAGACTGCCGCTATAAAACCGCTTAAACCGACTAGGATTACATTAAGCTGGCCTAGCCCGGCAAACACTGCTCCGGTGATTAGAATTGTCTCACCCGGTACAGGTACACCAAAGTCTTCTAAAAAGACAAAACCGGCTATACCTAAGTATCCGTTATTATGGATAAACGGCGATAAGCTTTGTATAAAAG
>JAJZHX010000045.1 GCA_021804315.1 bacterium | reverse complement strand
TAGGGATTGTTTGAGGTCGAGTTTTTCGCTGTCAAGTGAATCAACTACTTAAAGTCGTACAATCTATATTTTTTTGTTACCATTTGTGTATGCTTTCCCACGCTATAGGCCACGCTCTATACACCTCCCTTGCTATGGGCTGGGAGATTCTATGGCCTCTAATACTGGGCTTTATATTATCTGGAGCAGTTCAAGCGGTTATATCACACAGACAGATGAGTAAACTGCTGCCTGATGATAAGCCCAAGACTCTGGCTATCGCCAGTGGACTTGGGGCAGCTTCATCTTCTTGTTCCTACGCAGCTGTTGCTTTAGCTCGTTCACTGTTTCGTAAAGGTGCTGATTTCACAGCAGTAATGGCTTTTGAAATAGCTTCAACCAATCTTGTAATTGAGTTGGGTGTCATTATGGTCGTCTTACTAGGCTGGCAGTTCACTGCTGCTGAATTTATCGGTGGTCCTGTAATGATAATTATCCTGGCGGTCTTGTTCAGATTGTTCCTAACACCAAGATTAGTAAATGCTGCTAGAAAACAAGCCGAGAAAGGTGTTGCTGGTCGCATGGAAGGTCATGCTGCTATGCATGACATGTCAGTTGAAGGTGATGCTTCAATTTGGCAAAAACTAAAGTCAGATAAAGGTAAAACTGCTACAAGCCATTACTTTATGATGGACTGGTCCAGTATCTGGACAGATATAGTCTTAGGATTGCTGATAGCTGGTGCTTTGGCTGCTTGGATTCCGCAGTCATGGTGGCAGAAATTGTTTTTTACCAATAACCATACGCTGTCTATTATCTGGGGACCATTAGTTGGACCTTTAATAGCTGTTATTTCATTCGTCTGTAGTGTCGGTAATGTTCCACTTGCGGCAGTTCTTTGGAATGGGGGTATATCATTTGGTGGAGTTGTGAGCTTCATCTTTGCCGATTTAATTGTCTTTCCGATTCTGCGTATCTACAAAAAATACTATGGCTTCAAAATGGCTACGTTTATTTTTGGCACGTTCTATGTTGCTATGGCTGGTGCTGGATATTTAGTTGAGGGCATATTTGCTGTCTTTCACCTAGCTCCACATATTAGAAATGCCAAAGTTTTGGAAGCCCATATTAGTTTTAATTATACAAGTATCTTAGATGTCATTTTCTTGTTACTAGCTGGCGCATTGATTTATAGATTTCTAAGAACTGGAGGTCCTATGATGATAAAAATGATGAAAAAACCACAGGAAGGCCATTCTCATGGCCATTAAACCCAAAACTTATCAATGCTCAGTATGCGGTCTACACTACTCGAATAAAACAATTGCTAAAAAATGTGAATCCTGGTGCAAGAGCCATCATAGTTGTAACCTTGAAATTACCAAGTTATCAGTTGAACGAAACAAAGCTCAGTAGTATATACTAAAAGTTGGGGGATTAACTTATGTATTACTATGGGCCAATGATGGATGGACGAGACTGGGGCTTTGGTATTTTAATGATGATGTTTTGGCTATTATCTTTTGCTATTATAGCTGTTTTTATAGTTAAGCTACTTAAAGGTCATGGTTTTGGCAATCAACAAAAATATGACCCACTAGATATTGCAAAAGAACGATATGCTAAAGGAGAGATTTCTAAAGAACAGTTCGAGCAGCTAAATAAGGACTTGAAGAGTTAAGCTCTACTTACTCATAACTGCCATTCATCTTATTTAATTCACTCTGTTCACGCCTTATAAATAGTTGAGAAAGTATAGAGGTGAAATTAAAATATAAGTGTAAGCTTATTGCTTACTGAGCAAATAGAGTAAATTACATGACAGATAAACCTAAAGCACCTACAAAAGCAGCCTTAGGATACTTACGCATCTCGGATAAAGGGCAAATCCAAGGAGAGTCAAAGCATAACCAACGTGCTGCCATAGAATCTTATGCCAAAACTAATGGTTTAGGGTAATAAGATGGTTTTATGACGAAGCTAAGTCTGGTAAGAATACTGAACGAGAGGAACTACAAAACCTCCTAAAGTTAGCCCTGAAGATGAAGGGTTCAATAGATTACGTCTTGGTTTATAAGATGAATAGGGCTTCTAGGGATTTAGATAGCTATGTTATTGGTATGAGGTCAGTTTTGGCTTCAAGAGGTATAGAAGTCCGCTCTGTCACAGAGCCATTTGACTCCTCGCCAATGGGTAGGTTTATGGAGAATCTCTATGTAATGGTTGGGCAGCTAGATAACGAAAACAAGCGAGATACAGTCGTAGATAATATGAGGCGTTTAGCCCAACAAGGATATTGGCAGCATAAAGCAATTCGTGGCTACAGAATGGTTAAAGTATCCAATAGTGAAGGCCAACCAAGACCATCAATGCAGCCTAATGAGGAAGCTGAGAAGATTACAGACCTACTTATGCGATTTAACCAAGGAGATATCACTGAAGCAGCTCTAATAAGGTACGCAGCCTCAAAAGGCATCAAGAACCGCAAAGGCAAACACCTAAGCCAGGAAACCCTACATAAGATGCTAATACGCCCAGAATACGCTGGATATGTACACGATTGGTTTACAGACTATGAGCTAGTTGATGGCAAACACGAAGGTTTAATAACCAAAGATGCGTACTGGCGCAATCAGCATATTATTAAATCCAAAAACAAAGAATACCTAATTGGTATTAAGCACTCAGTTAATAGCGAAATATACCCATTAAGACGATTTATATTGTGCGTTAACTGTAACTTGCCAATGACTGGTTCTGCCCCCTGCGATAGCCCTAGATACTTTTGTGGACGAAAAACATGTCGTGGGGTTGGTTCAGTAATGACTAAGACATTCCATGCCGAGTTTGAGCAGTATCTAAAAACCATAGGACCTGCACCAGAAACAGTTAAGAAGATGAAAGATAATCTAAGTAAACAAGCAGTAGAACAACTTGGCGTTATTAATAAAGAAATAGCTGAGTTTAGAGATAAATTGAATGAAAATGCCGATATTAGAGCAAGTGCTATCAAACAATTTATAAGTGGCAAAATTAGTGAGGAAGAAAAGAAAGAAGTTGTTGATTCACTTGACAGCGAGAAACTCGACCTCAAACAATCCCTAGACCTCCTAGAACAGGAACAAACCCTTAGCGAATCCTCAATTGAATACGCCCTCAGCTTTATGAGAAATGTGGCAAAACAATGGTCAGATGCTAATCTTGAACTTAAACAAAAATACCAGAATCTAATCTTCCCTAGAGGCTTTGTTTATGACATTAAACAGCACAACTTTATAAGTTTAGATATTAGTCCGCTTTACAGGTATATTTCTGTGGAAGATGACCCATTCAAGGCTTCAAATTCTATATGCATAATTAGACTATGTCTAAGGTAACTAAAACTGAGCATAATGGTGCAAAAATGGAGAAGGCTATTGGGGACTACGTACCATTTGCCAAGTATCATTTTAAAAAGCTACGAAGATGAGTCGAAAGGCGAACCATCAAGCAGTCACTTATTGAGACGAAATAAGTACTAGTATCTCTAGCCTCCAATTAAAACTTTTTTTGACATCGGGGTTAACTTAAGTTAAACTTGGAGCATGAAAACAATTGGCGCAAAAGATTTAAGACAAAATATGGACGAAATTCTTGACCGGGTAATAAATGGTGAAGATATTATTGTCCAGCATCGTTTTAAGAAGCCTGTACGTCTGAGCGCTATGAATGCTTCAGCAAACAAGCACAATCAAAAACTTGCTGGTTTACAAGCGTTTGAAGCAGCACCTAAGAAGGCGTCACCTTTTAACCCCAATAAGTCTGTTAAGGAGCTGTACCATGAATCTATCACTGACAAATACTCAAGCTAGTAGCATTTTTCTAGACGCCAATATAGTTTTAGAAATTATCTTAGAACGACAGAACCAGCAATTATCTAAAGATTTGCTATTTAAATACAGCGATAAATTAAGCATCTCATCACTAACTGCTCATCTAATCAACTATTTTGGTCAGCAACGAGTTGACATACCAGTACTAAGGCAATTTTTGGAAGATTACACTATACTTTCACTGGATTCTGGAGATTTTGAGTGGGCCTTTAATAACATACGTAATAATGACTTTGAAGATGCACTTCAGCTTAGTATAGCAATAAGAAATGGTTGTTCCGATTTCATTACCTTTGATAAAAGACTAGTTGACACCTATTCTAGCTTAAAGAACATCTCTATACATCTACTGACTTAAGAATTTTATTCTATCGCAGTATTTCACTATAAATAAGTTTATAAATCGGGCCTCTTATGGTCACCAGAATAGCATTTGAATCTTGTGTTTGAGGCAACCTTATTTATTTTGAGTTATTATTTGTTATCATATTAGGATGGAAGGTCATGAACCGCATAAAAAAAGAAACAAACTGTCTGACGTCATTCTTGGTGGGCAAGATGGTTTAGTTAGCGTACTGGGTTTGCTACTGGGATTATCGGCAGCTACTAAATCGACAAGAATTGTTATTGCAGGAGCATTAGCAATGATTATAGCTGAAACTTTATCTATGGCTGCCGTCGCCTACACTTCTAAAATGTCAGATAAAGATCATTATAATGCTGAGAGACTTAAAGAAGAACAAGAAATAAAAGATGTTCCAGAAATTGAGCGTCAAGAAATAGAAGACATCTATAAAGAAAAAGGTTTTAGTGGAAAATTACTTGAAGATATTGTTAAGCACATAACTTCGGATAAAGAACTTTGGATAAATACCATGATGAAGGAAGAGCTTAATCTAATGCCTATTATTAAGAAGGATGTTTATGTTTATAGTTTTAATGTTGGTGCTTCGACACTAGTTGGAGCTTTTTTACCTCTGCTTCCCTATTTTTGGCTCAATATTCACGTTGCCTTGATCGTGTCGTTAATACTGGCGATTATTATTCTAGCAGTAGTTGGCGTTTACAAGGCTAAAACAACTATGGGGAATCCCTTAAAGAGTTCTATTGAAATGGTCTTTATAGGCATAGGGACAGCCTTGGCCGGCTATTTAATTGGTTTAC
>JAJZHX010000044.1 GCA_021804315.1 bacterium | reverse complement strand
ATATCTTCCTTAGAAGAGCCCTTCCTTAATTTGATAGTAGTTTGACCGGCAGCTATTTCTTCTTCTATCTCTTGAGAGGTTTGCCAGAAGAAAAGATAAGGTGTAATAGTTGTACCTAAGATTGCCGTGATAAGTAATAGGCTATTTTTAGATAAACTGATATGTGGTATAGCGGCGTTCTTAGCAACCGTATGCCAATTAGGGTGAGCTAGAATAGCCGATAAAATATAGGCAAATAAAATAAGCGCAAGCCATTTAAGATAGCGAGCATACCTAACGTAAGGAGTAAAAATTTGTAATAATAAAATAAAGCTAGTAAAAAAAATTACTAATATAGCGAAATTAAGGTGGGGCTTGATTAGCTGAACAGCACTAGCCATAGCTCCAATATCTGCTCCTATGTTAAAGGTATTAGCAGCAAAAAGTAGAGCGGTACTAATATATAAAATCTTTTTACCAAAATGTATCCTAATATTACCAGCTAAACCCCTGCCGGTAACTAAACCAATTCGGGCACACATCTCTTGTACTACTGCCATCAGCGGAAAGGTAAATAAAGCTAAAGACAATAAACTAAAGCCGTACTGCGCACCTGTTTGAGAATAAGTCGCTATGCCGGAAGGATCGTCATCAGAAGCACCAGTTGTTAGCCCTGGGCCTAGTAAATACCAAAAGTTCTTAGCTCTTTTGATTGGTTGCTGATTTTTGATTGGGATGGTCTTGGCTATTTTTTGACCACCTTCAATACTTCTATCTAAAGCAATTGCTGGAGCTTCAATCGCTTTTTCAACAATCTTTTTTTTCTGCTTCATATTTTTTGCTAATGCTTATATAGATAATAGCAAAAGCTTAGCCTAAAATACATCGAATTTATTTGTTATTTTAGTTTGCGGGTCTATAATTTTCACTATCATGGAAGAAAAAACTCAAATTAAATATTCTGGGTTATCTGGTAATGAAATGTATTGTGTTGCTCTACTTGGTTATAGCCCAGGCAATATTGTTATTGGCAATAGTGTTTATGCAATGGGGTTAATTAGACAATTTGGATCGGGCATTAGAACGATTGTCGGCGGTGAAATCAATCAGCTAACTAACATAATTGCCCAAGGCAGACAATTATCTATAAATCGCTTTAATGAAGAATTAGCCAAAAATAACTCTAATGGTGCTTGTGGCATTACCAGTGAGTTAGTTATGCACCCTAATAATGTTGAATTTTTAACGATTGGATCTGGTCTTCATCGTCAAGATAATATAAATAATTATACTTTTACGTCTTCTTCGGATGGGCAAGAACTCTTCTGCCAATGGGATATAGGTTATCAACCAATCAGTTTTGTGTTTGGTAATGTTGCCTATTCTATAGGCGTAACTAAAGGCATAATTGGTAGTCTTCGTCAGGTTGCTAAGGGTGAAGTCAAACAATATAGTGACATTTTTAATACCACTCGAAACTTAGCTCTAGAACGAATTGTTAATGAAGCTAGATCGGTTAATGCTAACAGTGTAATAGGCATTAGAACAACTATTTTACCGGTTGATCTGACTGCTAAAATACACGAAATGATTATGATTGGTACAGCTTCATATAACCAGCAACTTGCCGAAACCGCTTCTAGCGTTGGTGGGGTTATAACTAGTGATTTGACGGCTGAAGAAACATGGAATATTGCTAAATTAGGCTATGTACCTTTAAAATTAGTCCTTAGTACTTCCGTATACTCGTTAGGTTTGATTGGCGGAGTTAAAGCTAGCTTTAAAAATCTGGTTAAGGGTGAAATTACTGAACTAACTAACATGATTTATGGTGCTAGAGAACAAGCTATTAATAAGTTACTCGAACAAGCTCAATCAATTAATGCAGATGATATTTTAGGCATTAAAACTTACATTTATAATCTTGGAAGCGGTTTGATTGAATTTCTGGCCATCGGTACAGCGGTTAAAAAAGTTGACGGCTTATCTTCTTTAACCCAGCAATTACCTCCCCAAGCCATTATTAGAGATAAGACTACTTTTGTTAATGTTGGTAATTTTTCAATTGCCCGAGATCTACAAAATCCAGAGCAATAATCTTTAATCCCTTATATAAAGTATAATGATGACTATAATGTGGGGTTTGTCAAAACGTCGAGCAGAAGTAGTTTTAGGATTATTATGGCTAATTGATGCTGTCTTTCAACTACAGCCTCAAATGTTTAGTGCTAAATTTGCTAAGACGGTTTTATTACCTGTAGCCCAAAGTCAGCCATTGTTTGTTAGTTCCCCTATTAGATTCGCAGTCAAAATATTTTTAGTAGACCCAATCTTATTCAACAGCTTATTTGTTCTAGCTCAATTACTAATAGGCGTATTTATTATTAATAAAAATACTGCCAAAATTGGTTTAAGATTATCGGTTTTTTGGGCTGTACTAGTCTGGATTTTTGGTGAAGGTTATGGAGGAATATTTAGTGGTCATGCCTTGATGCTTATGGGGGAGCCTGGTGCTGCTATTGTTTATGCTATTTTAGCGATGGCACTTTTAATCAGTTATAGAAAGCCAAAAAAAGCCAAGTTCATTTTTGCTTATTGGTTAATATTTTTCTGGTGTATTATTTGGTTAAGTGGTGCAATTTATCAGTTGCTCCCTGGTCAAAACACAGCTTATGATCTTAGTTCAATGTTACTTGCTAACACAGCTGGCGCACCTAAGGTCTTAAGAACTATAGACCAAAACTCTGCGAGCTTCATTAAAAGTTTTACTACTAACAATAAACCTTCTCAAAATAGAGAGGTTAGCAATATTACTTTTGAAACTATGCCTTCAATGTCTGGTTATTCAATCAGTGATCCAACGTCTACAAATGGCTACATAATTATTATCTTATTAGCTGTTATTCAAGCATTTATTGGTTTTGGCGTATTTTTAAAAGGCTTATGGAAAAAAGTTGCTCTATGCTTGGGCATTATTATCAGCCTAGTCTTTTGGATAGTTGGACAAAATTTAGGCAACTATTACAGTGGTACAGCAACTGATCTAAATCTTGGGCCTTTAATAATCTTGATGGCTCTTATTATTTTAGGTATTGATAATTTAGACATGTATCTAAACATCTTGGGCAATAAGCTTAAGCACTTAATGATAGGTTATGAGGCTAGAGCTTAACGAGCTATCATAAAACCAGTCTCAATGACTATTAGCTCGCTTATAATTAAGTTTGCTAAACATAAGCTTAATTAAAAATTTTACTTTTTATTATAGAATAAGATTATGCTTTTTTCTCCCAAGCCAATAAATCAAAAACTTCAAAAATATAATTTAAGGAGAAATTTATTATTTGACCTTTGGGCTGTTTTATTAATCTTAATTATATCTTTATCGCTGTTTTTTGTTTTTGACAGACAGAACATAATAGATTGGTGGAAACTTATGGGTTATAAACCTCCTGTAGCGGTTGCCAATTTAGCAACCGAAGACACCATGAATAATTATACTAGACGAATGTTTTACTTAAACAAGCCAATGTTATTACCTACCGTGAAGTCATTTCGTAAGTATTGTCCGGAAAATGCTAGCGATATCATACTGGGTTGTTATCATACTGGTCAAAATGGTATTTTTATTTATGCAGTTCAAGACCCTACTTTAGCTGGCGTACAACAAGTTACAGCTGCCCACGAAGTACTTCACGCTGTATATGCTAGGCTAAGTAATTCAGCTAGGAATAAATTAAACAGTGAGCTTGAAAGCTATTATAAACACGGACTTAATAACCCAAGAGTTGAGCAAGAAATTAAGCTTTATCAACAAACTGAACCTGGTGCTGTTTTCAATGAGATGAGTTGTACATTTGGTACTGAAATAGCTAATCTACCTACGGCCTTGAATAATTATTACAAACAGTTTTTTACAAACCGTCAGGTTATAGTTCATTACGAAGAACAATATCAAAGTGAGTTTACTTCAAGAGAAAATATTATTAATCAATATGATTCTAGGCTGAGTTCTCTCAAACAACAGATTAATTCAGCTACTGCTAATATCTCTAGCCTGCTTAATCAGATTAATTCAGAAAATGCTATTTTAAACTCTGAAGCAAATAGCAATGTTGTTGCCTACAATAATGCCGTGCCTGGTTACAATCAGCTAGTCAACGAATATAACAATGATGTCGATACAGCCAAAAACTTAATTAATTCTTATAACCAATTGGTTGGTATCCGAAATAAAATTGCTGGTGAATTAGATACCTTAGATAAGGCCCTAAACACCAGATTAACTACTGCAAGCATTCGCTAAATTTAATATCCTCAACTAATGAGTATAGAACTACTAACTTATCTTTAAAAAGTGGCTCTAATAGCTAGATAACCACTTGATTATCTACCCGAAATCGGATTGGTGGGCCGTAGCGAATGATATCTGGAACTATTTTGCTTTAGAGGAGACTAAAATTAACCATACAACTGACTATGTGTGCCAATAAATCCAAATATCACATAAGAGTCATTAATTTTTTCGTAAAGAGCCCTTATATCTCCTGTAATATTAATACTATACAAACCCGCATATTCTCCTGTAAGCATATGAAGATGAAGCTGTGAATTGTAGGGGTCATTAAGCCAGAGACGTTGACGTTTTTTAAATTGCTCTCTAAACTTCGGGCTCAGTTTAGAGTATTGCTTTGTAAATCTCTTGGTATATTCAATTTTGACGTGCTGTTTCATAAGGAATGCTATCTAAGAAATCTTCCGCCTCATCGATTGTGTATGGGCCGTAGGTATCACCTTTAGCCACTTCTGCTCGCATCTCTTCTATAATTTTGGCCATCTTGGGAGTAATGGGCTCCGAGATAGTAAAGTGAACTTCTCCAGTCTGCCCCAAATTGCGTAAGAAAGCATTCACTAAAGTACCAAGCGGTATACCTAATTGTTTTGCCCTTAATTGAGCCAGCTCTTTCACGGGCTTCTTAGTCTTAATACTTAACATAGTTGTATCGTTGATTGTACTCATATACCTAAGTATATCTTTTGGTATATTATATGTCAACAATTTGTTAGTTATTTGTTAGCACAAAAATAAAAAAACACCTTCAAGCAGAGGATGCTT
>JAJZHX010000043.1 GCA_021804315.1 bacterium | reverse complement strand
TCACCGGTTATTGTTAATGAGCTCAACCAACTTCATTGGCCTAAAAGATATTTAGATAATACAATTATTTATCAAACGCCTAAGCAGTATTTAAATAGTTAGTACGTTAATTGTCTCAAGTATATTAACAGTTTCCTGCCAGTTATTAACTTCTATAGAATCAATTCCCATAGCTTTAACTGGATAATCATTACCACCAGGCTGTAATTTATCACCAAAAAATAATATTTCTTCTTGTTTAATTTTTAAACTTTCAATAAGTTTTTTCATTCCAAACGCTTTATCAATCCCTAAAAAAGTAATGTCGATTGACGTTGTGCCGCCAATTCTTACTTCTAATTGATCTAACTTTTGATCCAATATTTTTTTTATTTCAAGTCTTTTAGTGCCATCTGGATCATATTTATACTTCAATTCAGCTGGAGCATTTTGTCCTAAAGCCGAATATGTAACTTGAGTTCCTCGGTCTTCAATAATCTCACCATAAGTTTTTTTAGGCCAATAATTTAAAGACTTAGCGGCTTTTTCCAATTCTAATATAATTTTTTTTCGTTGCGAAAGAGACAAATCTTGACTGTATATTTTTTGCCAATTTTTTTTCAATAAAGAATAGGTGTAATATTGGGTGCCACAAGTTGGCATTAAATGAAATTGAGTCAGAAATTTCTCTTCAACGTTTAGCCTATCAATAATTTGATTTAAAAACTGCTCAAACTTACCACCAGAAATAATGCAAATTTGAAATTTCTTAGCAACCTTAATTAAAGCCTCAGCCATCCTATCATCAATCGGTGACTTGGTAACAGCCAAAGTATCATCAATATCAAAAGCTAAAATTTTTTTCATTTATAAAATTTATTATATATTATAATGCCAATAATTTAGGCACTTATATACTTTATGCACCCAATAATTGCTGCCTTTATATCTTATATCTAGTCCTGGTTGTAGGGAGCTAGCCTAAGCTTTCTTTTTGTTTCGCTTCACCAGCTCTTTCTTTCTAATAGGTAGTGTATTAACCAACAGTTTAACTGCTTGCTCAAACCCTGGAGTAGTCTTTGGAAGCTTCGGCTACTTATTGGTTGATTTCTTTACCATATAACTAATATAAACCCTATCTATTAGTAGTTGTCTAAGGCTTTATCTCATTGTCCCCATGGGCGAGGACAATATTCTCATGGTTTTATGGATAGAGTATGCAATAATTTATAGTACCTATCTTTTAAATATACGGATTGGGTGGGGTTTGGCAATAAATAAAAACAGCTTAGTCAATACAAAACAAACAATCACTAAAGAACTAACACTAATAATCTTAACTTAATATCTAATCTAATAACTATAAATCTAACTAACATAACTAATTAATCTAAATATCTATTTAAATGAAACTACCTAAGCTAACTACTAAGCAACAAGACATAATACAACTACTCTATAGATATAGATTTCTAAATAGAATACAGTTGCAGCAATTAATGTGTCATAAGGATAAAAGACGAGTTTTGTCTTGGCTTAAGGACTTAAGAGATAAAAATTATGTTGAGTGGATCTACTCTATGGACTTTATGGAGAAATCTAAGCCCGCTATTTATTACGTTGAAATTAGTGGAGTTAGATATCTAAAAACAGTTAGATGGGACAATAGCTCCGTTCTATCCACCAGATGAAGTACGTAAACGCTATAAGGATAGTAAGCGCAGCCATACCTTTATTGATCGCTTATGCTAGTAGTAGATTGTTGTATAAAGCTTGAGGAAGCAAATGCCAGCAACAGTAAAACTAAACTCCATTACACCTCATAACCAAAGCTGATTATATTGATCCTGACAATGAACATCATTTTCTTGCCAAACACGAAGTACTTAGACCCAACTTATGTATTGTTAAGAGCAAAGACGAAAAAGCAATCGCCAATTACCTGCTAGAGATTTTTGATAGCACCCCTTGCCTCGCTATAGGCTAAAACGTCGCTTAAAAGCTTACGTCGCCTACCTAGACAATAATAAATGGGGAGGTGAAGAGCCCCCCCAGCCTATCATTCTGTTGGTTTGCCCTAATCTAAATGATCTTATTTATGCCAAACGTAGAGTTAAGAAGTTACTTCTAGATACTTACTATGAAATAGAAGACATACCAAAGGATATTCATATTAGGTTTACTACTACCGAGCAACTACAAAAGCATGTTATTGCTACAGATATATGGGAAGAAGAAAGATTACAGTTTGGTCTGTAGCTAATTAATCGTACTCTCCGCCCGTTAGTGTGGAGAGTCACACCGTCGTACATCTGGAACAGTGGTTTCCGTTCACCACTGGCGGTAAATCTTAAGGCGTGTTATAATATTTGTGAAATTAAGTATGCCTGGAGTAATCACCGATGGATCAAACCGAAGCTTTAGATATAATGGTAGCCGTAAGGAACAAAGTTCCAGAAGCAGATCGAATTGCTTTAGATGCAGAGTATGTCTCTCGCTTTATGGGAACTACGTCGCTTGCTGGCTCTCTCGCTCTAGAAGGTGCACAGTCTGAAACCGACACTACAACTCCTGAAACTCCAATTATCATCTCAGAGGGCCTACTCGCTACCCTAGATACAGCTCTCAAAACCTACAACACTTTGCTTGATATTACCAACGGTGAGCGAGCAAAAGTACAGGGCGAAAAGAAACCCGAACAGCTTAAAGCTATCGATCGAGCCATCATCCGAGCTGAAGTTGAGGCCTTAGTCTCTGACCCTTCCATTATTACAGAACTTCAAATAGAGGCAGATTACTTCACTGCCAACCCAGAAACAGATAGCCCAGAAGTTGGCTTTGATATCGTTATTATCCCTGATGGCCTGACTACTACTGATGAACAAGCTATTGCCGAAGATCTACAAGCAAAGATCATCACAGACTATAAAAGCCCACAGATTCGACTAGAGGCTTATAACGATAAGAAAAGCCCTGTAATTACTGGTAAAGGTTATCGTATTGCTTTTGCGCCGCGTCACTATAATGTGCCAAAAGGTTCTACGAGCGACCAAACTAACTGGATGAAGAATAAAAATCAAGATACTGTAGCAACTCAACTGCAAACTGCTACTAACACTGAAGCCCTAGCACAAATTAATAATCTTCAAGTAACTGGTGAATTAAACAATCCTAATACCCGTTTTCATAGGTCTTACTTTAGACGCTTTGATCAGGCTCCAATCAACGACTATGTTTCGCGCGTCTGCATTGTTGACAGTGGCAAGCTTCTCCTTGGTATCCTTGGCAAGTCTTATGTTCACCATAGCTACTCGGCTCGTGCCCTAGTGGTGCCAAAAAAGCTTAACGCTTAATATTTGCTAGATTCTTACTTATTTTTGGTGTGAAGTATATGTGACATTGTACTCTGTCCTCGTTTGGAAATTTTCATCAACTTGTAGGTGAACGCATTTGTGATATCAAGAATCATATACATTTTCCGTTGCATGGCTTTATCGGCCAACGTAGCATCCGCTACAATTATTACTGGTGTAGTCGCCGTAGTCAGACTAGTTTTTATTTATATCGAACAAGAAAAAGTTTTTAGATTAAAATCAGTTGATATGATTAAGAAACATCTTTTAAAAATTATCGGTTTAGGTCTATTGGGTGTTTAGGGTCTTTTGTATTATATGCTTTATCTCCAACTTAGATTTAAAGCCTTTTTTTCTACCGATCAAAAAGCTTGGAGACGTAACAGTAGCTCTTTTTTTAATAATTTAAAAGCATTTGAAACAATGATTTCGCTAAAATCTTTGATCCTAAATTCTCTTTGGCTCTCATGCTTCTTATCTAATCAATCTAACAGACATGCTAGCTGTTTTAGCTATATTATTTATTATTATATAGTCTATTAAACACAAAAACTATGGTTGGGTGTTTATTCGTTTGTAGCTTTAATTTTACCGATCAGCACGGGATCAATTAGCTCCATGAATAGATTTTTTTTAATCTTAATTCCTGGCGTTATTTTCTTTTTAACTACCTTAAATAAAAAATTTTACAATTATTTATATTTTTTATTACTGGTTCTGTTTGTTGTAGAAATAATCCTAGTGGTTTATTTTCTTAGTAATGTGTATGTTTTTTAGAGCTTTTTACTAATCTCTCCGACCTTTTGAGACAATTCCTTTTTTGTTATCAAAAGTCCATTTTTTGTATTAATAACGACTACATCATTTAGACCAATGACAACTAAAGGTTTTTTTTGATAATTATGAATATAAGAGTCTTTAACACCCTCAAGGACAATATTGCCAGATAAATAATTATTATCTGAAAGTGGTTCTTTGATTAACATAGCTAGATCTCTAAAAGATCCTAAATCCAACCAATTGAAACCAGCCGGAACAACATACAAATCTTTAATTTTTTCTATTAAAGCATAGTCAATTGAATTGTTGTCTAAAGACTGATAAATTTTTTTATTTTTTTGATTATCAGTCAGCAAACGATATGTCTTTAATAAATCAGGGTTATAATTTTGAAAGTTTTCTTTAAAAGTATTAATTGAACCTATAAAGTAACCACCATTCCATAAATACTGTTCAGAATTAAAGTATTTTTTAGCTAATTCAAGTTTAGGTTTTTCTTTAAAACTATCAACTCTATAAACTTGATTAGTTGTCTTCTGGTTTATTTTTTTAGATGATCCTAGTTTTATATAACCAAATCCAGTAGCCGCATAAGTTGGCTTAATACCAACTAAAACTATTTTTTTTAGTTCTTGAGATATTTTTTCAGCATCTAAAAAAACTTGTTTAAAGCTAGTCATGTCGTCAATATGATGATCAGCAGCTAATATCGCAATTGGCTCATCTGGGTCTTGACCAGCTTGTTCAATTTTTGTTAAAGCTAAAACTATACAATTTGCTGTCCCTTTTCTGGAAGGTTCAATAATAAATTTATTTTTATCTAATCTAGGTAATTGTTTTTGAACAAAATGACTATGACTTTTTTCAGTTACAACATAAATCTTATCACTTAAAAGTTTGGCTCTTTTATAGGTATTTTGTAATAATGATGATTTATTACCATTAACTTTTAATAAATGTTTAGGGTAAGTTGGAGTAGATAAAGGCCATAATCTAGTACCAGAACCACCGGCAATAATTAAA
>JAJZHX010000042.1 GCA_021804315.1 bacterium | reverse complement strand
ACTCAGAAATAGCCGATATCTTTAGTTCGATTTTTGGACTACCTAAAGAAGAAAAATATAGTTTTAATAAACACATGTACTGTGTTGTTTGTCAGTCGCCACCTAAACCAAAAGAGGCAAAAAAAAATGTGTGGACCATGTGGGCTATGTCGTGATTGCGACAAACAATTTAAATCAAAAACCAACGCTAAAGGCCGTATCTCCTCTTTTATAGCTAATTTATTCAAATTGAACAACAATTAAATCAGCATAATCTAAGACTTTAATTTTTAAATTAGTTATAAAATATAAGTATTAGCTAAAGCAGGAAAATAAATCATGGCAAGAATTGGCATCTATTCAGGCAGTTTTAACCCAATACATATCGGGCATATTACTTTTGCCCTACAAGCTATAGAACTAGCTAATCTAGATAGGGTCTACTTTTTACCGGATCGTTTGCCACCAAACAAAGCTGTTGAACATTATGCTCATAGAGTAGCTATGATTAAACAGGCTTTATTGCCACACTCAAAACTAAAAGTCATTGAGCTTAATGATGTTAGTTTTAGGATAAAGACAACCTATCCTAAATTAAAGAAGATATTTAGAAGTGACCAGTTAGTTTTTCTCTTTGGTGCCGATACGGCTAGTGAAATGATTAAATGGCCAAACATTAATATTTTATTTGCCACAACTGAGATAATCATAGCGCTTAGAGATGGTTATACTAAGAAAGCACTAAATAAGACAATGGCAGTATGGCCAAAACAGCCTAAAAAAGTTTTAATTATTAAGGCATACGCACCGGATATTTCATCGTCTAAGGTTAGACAAAGCTTAGGTAGAAGCGAGCAAGCAGGCGCCGGTTTACTAGCTAGCGTTAAACGTTATAGTAACCAACACTGGCTTTATATATCTTTAGCTTGACATTAACGGACATCTTTTGTTAGCATAATCACTATTGTTTTAAATCCAAAACATACAGGATTTATCAAAAAAAGAGACAAAAAATATAGATAAAACAGGGACTATCATTTGATGTTTTTGTTTTGTAATAGTAACAAGGTGGAAGGTTGTGTTTAAAACTATGTCAGTAAAAATAAAAATAATTAATAGTTCAGCGAAAATAGTAAAAGTAAAAGTCCAAAAACCAAGCTGGCAAGAGTATCTGTATTACTAGCTTACTTAGGCTTTAGTTTTTTGAGCTATAGCAGCGTTTATGTATTTTTGAAAAGAAGCAACGCTTTCAATGGGCTGAATTTGCTTACCGTCTAGGAAGAAGGTTGGCGTAGCATCAATGCCTAACTTGTTGCCTTTTGCCATGTCTGCCTCAATCGTATTATTAACCTGGCTTGAGTTATAGTATTGATTGAACTTATTAACATTCAAACCTAACTGTTTAGCAAAAGTGTCAAAATAGGATAGTGGATTAGAGGCACTAATCCAAGAACTAATGGTATCGTTACTGGCATAGTACTGAACATTAGTTTCATAGAGTAAATCATGCATCTGCCAGAATTTTCCCATCAGACTTGCTGCCTCTGCAGCCCGAGCTCCAGCAAAAGCATTAGGGTGAAGTGAGGTCAGAGGGAAGTTTATAAACTGAAAAGTTATATCGTTTTTATATTCGTTATAAACCTGGCTAACTATACTATAGTACTGACCACAGTACGGGCATTGGTAATCGCCGTATTCTACTAAAGTAACATGATCTTTACCAAGTCCTTCAACGTGATCGCTAACCTTGCCGGCACTATTAGTGCTACTACCCTGGTTATTAATTACAACAACTGCTACAAAGATTACTATTAGAGCTGCTAATATACCTAAAAACCGTTTTGACATTATTTTTTACTCTCCTAAAATAAATTATAACTATTATAGCTTATAAAACCGATTATAATAAATGGCATGCAACTTATTATTGGCATAATTTTTTTAATAGCTAGTGTTATAACCGTAATTTTACAAAAAGCTTA
The DNA here is from genome assembly GCA_021804315.1 of bacterium. Taxonomy (GTDB): domain Bacteria; phylum Patescibacteriota; class Saccharimonadia; order Saccharimonadales; family UBA4665; genus JAJZHX01. The sequence goes on along the minus strand of JAJZHX010000042.1, from coordinate 3,275 downwards.
CTTTGAACTGCCTGAAAGCGAAGTTAAAAAAAGAAAAAACATTGGTGATAATCAGTCGAGAATTTTAAGTCAAACTCTAGCCTATGGACCAGCTATAAAAGTTTTACTAATTTTTTTGGCTAGTTTATTTAGTGCCATTACTTTTACTATGCTAACAACCGTTTTGCCTGTTTGGGTCAGTATTATTATTTTAACCCTAATAATTTATTATCTGTCGTCCTTACTACCAAACACTAAAGTCAGCCGAATAGATAGTTACTTAGTAAAACTATTGTCTCCTCTAATAAATAAAATCTTAAGCTACATAGCCCCATATCTTAATATGCTATATAAACACTTAGCAAGACATTATGTTAAGAATAATCATAATATCTTTGACGAACAAGATTTGCTACACTTGATAGATAAGCAACCTAATGTTTTAGGCAATCGAATTAGTTCTGAAACGATTGCTTTTTTTAAAGCAAGCTTTGACTACCAAAAACTGACTGTCAAAGATATAATGATCCCAAACAATAAACTAAAGGCCTTAAAAGCTAGTGATGTCATTGGACCTGTTTTAATTAATGAATTACATCAAAGCGGACATGATTACGCACTCGTTAAAGATAAAGGCGAAATCATTGGCTTAATTGCTTTTTCTAACCTAAGTATTAAAAGCGAAGGCAAAGTCTTAAGTTACATGAATAAACAAGTTTATTTTGTTAATCAGTCTGCTGTTTTAAATTCGGTTATTAAAGCTTTTTGGCAAACTAAAAGTCCGGTATTTTTTGTTACCAATGCTCAGTCTAAAGTAGTTGGTATAATAACCGTTGAGATTGTTACTAATAAATTATTAGGTAATTTAGATAAGCTAAACCTAGATGATTATAGTAATATCGAGGCTGTGGCTACTTTACCAACTAACCTAAAAGATTGATCTAGTGATAGAATAGGGGCAGATTATGAGAATATTAAGCAATCAGGTTATTGATCATGTCGGTGAGACAATTCATCTTGAAGGTTGGCTTCATAAAAAAAGAATGCTGGGCGGGCTTAATTTTATAAATTTAAGAGACCGTCATGGTTTAACTCAAGTAGTGTTGGAAGATAAGGATGAAATTGAAAAACTAAGAGGTCTGCAAATAGGCACAGTTTTAGCTATTGACGGTTTGGTAGTTAAGGAGGATAGAGCTCCAGGGGGGGCTGAACTCCATCAAGCAAGAATAGACATAATAGTGCCTGTTAATAGCGAACCACCTATTGAAATAGATAAACCTATCCCCCATAAGTCAGACAACCTAGATACCTTATTTGAGTATCGGGTACTTAATATTCGTAACCTACAAGAACAAAAGATATTTAAAGTCCGTGCCTGTTTATTAAACTATCTACGCGAGTTTTTAAATAATAACGATTTTGTTGAAATTCAAACGCCTAAATTACTAGCTGAAGCTACTGAAGGTGGAGCTGAAGTATTTAAGCTCGATTACTTTGGTCAGCAAGCTACTTTAGCCCAGAGCCCCCAGTTATATAAACAAATCATGGTCGGGGCTTTTGAACGTGTCTATGAAATAGCGCCAGCATTTCGAGCAGAACCTAGCGCTACAACTAGGCATATGAGTGAAGTTATGATGCTCGATATTGAAATGGGTTTTGTCTCTTCTCATGAAGAAGTACTGGATATGGTTGGTAATATGACCAGTTATGCTCTTAAAAAGACCTATCAAGCTATGGCTGAAGAGTTAAAGAGTCTTAACGCCCCCACGTTACTGCTAAAAGACACTGTTCCTAAAATTTCCGTTAAAGAAATTCATGAGCTTTATTCTAAAGCGACAGGCAATGATACTACCAAAGAAAAGGATCTAATGCCTGACGAAGAAAAGTGGATTTGTGACTATGCCCAAAAACAACTAGGCTCTGACCTGATTTTTGCTACTCATTTCCCAGTTGAAGCTATGAAGTTTTATCATCAAGTTAATCCTGATGACCCTTCAACTGTACTATGGGGAGATTTACTGTTTCGTGGTCTGGAAATAGCCACGGTTCCTCTCAGAGAATTTCATTATGATAAGTTAGTTAAACAGATGGAAAAAGCCGGTCTTGATGTTAATCATCCAGGCTATAAATATTACCTTCAAGCATTTTTATATGGTTTACCTAATCATGGTGGATGTGGTTTTGGTATTGATCGTCTTGTTGAAAAAACTATCAATTTAAATAACGTCAAAGAAGCTACTCTTTTTCCAAGAGATATTAATCGTTTATCTCCATAGCAAAGACCTCTGCTATGATATAAATTACAAGTTTATTTAGTTTAGCGACATATAATATAGCAATAGATAAGGAGGATTTAACTATGCAAATGAGAAGTTTAGGAGGGGACTTAAGCGTTTCAGCAATTGGTCTAGGATGTATGGGTATGAGTGAATTTTATGGTTCTGTAACTGAAGCGGAAGCTATTAAGGTAATTGATTATGCTATTGATCACGATATCAATTTTCTTGATACGGCAGATATGTATGGCCCATTTACTAATGAAAAATTAGTCGGTAAGGCTATTAAAGGTAAAAGACACAAAGTTATTTTAGCTACTAAATTTGGTAATCAAAGATCTGAAGATGGTCAGTTCTTAGGTGTTAATGGTCGACCGGAATATGTCAGACAAGCTTGCGAGGCTAGCCTTAAAAGATTAAACGTTGATTACATTGATTTATATTATCAGCATAGAGTAGACGTAACAGTGCCAATTGAGGATACCATAGGCGCTATGGCTGATTTAGTTAAAGAGGGTAAGGTTAGATACATTGGTATGAGTGAAGCAGCCGCTAAAACTATTGCTAAGGCCGCTAAAGTTCATAAAATTACTGCCCTACAGACTGAATATTCGCTTTGGAGTCGTGATCCAGAGGATGAAATACTCGATACTATTAGAGAACTTAACATTGGCTTTGTTGCTTATAGTCCACTAGGAAGGGGTTTTTTAACTGGACGATGGACTAACCCATCAGACATCCCTGAGGATGATTCAAGACGTAACCATCCGCGTTTTCAAGGTGAGAATTTTTATAATAATTTAGCTATTGTCGATAAAGTTAAAGAAATAGCCAAAGAAAAAAATGTTAAGCCAGGCCAGTTGGCTTTAGCTTGGGTTCTTTATCAAGGAGAGGATATCGTTCCTATCCCAGGGACTAAGCACATTAATTATCTCAAAGAAAATATCGAAGCGACTAATATAAAATTATCTAAGGAAGATTTAGAAAGGTTAAACTCAGCTATTCCATTGGGCGTAGCTA
>JAJZHX010000041.1 GCA_021804315.1 bacterium | reverse complement strand
GAATATATTTAAGAGCAACATCAACGCCTTTATTTCTAGCATCATCTTGAGCAGCAGGACTTAATCCCATTTCAAATTCAAAAGCTAGAATATCTACTTTAGTAATGCCTTTTTCTATAGCTTCCTCAATCACTTTGTCTACATATAGCCTAGATACTGGCAAATTTATAGGGCCAATAGATACTAATCTTGATGCTCTTTGTGCCTGGAATGTTCTAAATCCTTGTATTGGCTCTGCTTTGTAAGCCTTTGTTATAAGGATTACGAAGTCGTTTTCTTTTTTGGCCGATTGGCTTTCTTGTTCTTCTACTCTAAGATTCGTATTAACTCCAACATAATGCTGTCTTTCATATCTACCTAAGTTCAGGATTTCAAAAGCACGATAATTCTCACCATCTTTTTTAAGCTGTCGTTGTACTGCAATCATACGTTTTCTTGCTGTATGAATTGAAAACTTACCAAGGTCTGAGCCAATCCATTTTCTACCTAATTTCTCGGCAACAGCCATGGTGGTCCCCGAACCAGCAAAAAAATCTGCAACTATGTCACCTTCCGATGAAGATGCTTTTATAATTCTCTCTAGCAATTTTATTGGTTTTTGCGTGGGATAACCTAGCAGTTCGTCTCTAGAAATTTGTCCGCCTGAGGGAATGTCGTCCCACCAATCTTGGGGAACACGACCAGAAGAATAATCTTCTATGTCTTTACCAGTAAAATGTATCCCACCCTTAGTGGACTCCGCATGCTTTCTTCTGTTGATGGTTGCTTCGTCATAAGGAATTAAAATATCCTTATAATTAAATGTTCTCTGGCCCTCTTTAGAATAGACGTATATAGAATCGTGCTTTTGGGGAAAGAAGGTTTTTACTGGAGATGGACCCTTATAAGCCCATATGATTTCATTGACTATGCTGTCTTTACCAAACACCTCGTCACAGACCAGTCTTATCAAGGAGTTGACGCGCCAATCGCAATGAACATACAATGTCCCGCCATCTGCGAGGAGGTCTTTTATAAGTCTTATTCTTTCGTAAATCATTGCTATGAAACTATCAACACCAAGCCCCCAAGTATCCCTATAAGCTAATTCTTCTAGTACTGAAGGCTGCTTAGTGAGCTGTTCATCGCCAATTTGAATATTCATACTAAAGTCTGCACCAACATCAAATGGCGGGTCTATATAAATAAGTTTGATTCCGCCTTGGTCTTCAATTTCTTGTCGTAGTGGACCATTTTTAAGGCTTGATAGTATTAACTTGTTATCGCCCCAGATTAACTTGTTCGTCCAGCCACTAATTTGTCTGCCTGAAAAATCAAATAAGCCTTGTTGTAGTGATGTTTGTTCTTCGCTTCTGGGTTCATCAATGACTTCAATGGTTTGAAAAGGTAGAACTGTATTTGTCATTTCGTTTGTTTTACCATTCCAGACAAGTTCAACCTCTCGCTTATCATCAAATAGCATGAATCTGTATTTATCAGGAAGCGGTTTACCTTCTTCTAGGTATTTGATTACATCTCTAATTTCATTGTCTGTTAATTTCATTAAGGCAACTCCAAATTAACAACATTATATCTTTTTAAGAGATAAAGAACAAAACATTTGACCATAAAATGCGAATTGTAACCAATGTACAGTAATCGTAGACCTGTTCTATCATTCTATTTCAACTAAGCTCAAGGATAATCTAGGAATACCTATAACAAGCTTCATAAACGAGTTTACATACTTCGTTCTTTAATGTCTCTCCCTACAATTCAATTAACCAAGGCAACTTCTTCGCTGTCGTCTGGTAGATTTTCTGGTTTGTTAGCTGGGTCATTTAAAAAGTCCTTTATTTTATCTTCTAGTGTTTTAGTTTTTGGGTCTATTTCAATAGCAGTTTTGTTTTTATAAGCATTATCTCTTACCTGAAGAAATTTGAAAGCCAAATTAGTATCACCTTCATTGACTGCTTTGATGATAACTTCACGAGCTTTTCGTAATGGCATTTGCTTAGCTATTTCCATTTTTTCAGTAAAGTCTTCAATATTTTCAAGCCAGTTGTAATAAGTTTGCCTAGTAATGCCAGCGTATTGGCAAGCCTGAACAATCGAATAATCATTATTAAAAGCAGCTTCTAAAGCGGCCAAAACTGTCAATTTTATATCTGATAGCTTCTTTACAGGTTTACCTTGGCTCATCAAGTATCCTTTCCGTCAATAAGACTATTTCTATTATATCCTGTCAAGTCTGCTTTTGTAACAGTTATTAACTATATAAGCTGATTAGATTAACGGATTTCAACCTTTAGACTCTTGTAGATATGTCTTATTATTTAATTAGATGAAACACATAGCAATACTGAGTCCTAAATGGCAAATGTTGGAAAAAATAAAAAGCGGCCAAAAGACTATTGAGAGTAGATGGTATATGAGACGATTTGACCCTTGGAATAATATAAAAACCGGTGAGACTGTTTATTTCAAAGAAGCAGGTAAAGATGTATGCCTAAGAGCAAAGGTAGTAAAAGTTGAGCAATTTGATAATCTAACACCTGCTATTGTTAAACTGATACTTAAACGGTACAGAAAAGAGTTGGGTATAGACAGAGTGGACACTGATTACTTCTACAAATTATTTAAGGATAAACGATACTGCATATTGATTTACCTTAAAAGACCAAAACGCATTAAACCATTTAAGCTAAATAAGGCAGGTTTAGGCTCGATGTCAGCCTGGATATGTTTAAGGGCATTAAAGGTCATTAAATTGTAGGATTGCCAATAGGATTCAACTTTACACTTTTACATACTTCTTATATAGCAATAATAATTAGTGATATTGAATATCCTTGATATAATTACAACAACGCTTCTGTAGCGTTATAACAATTTAATATGACCTAACCTCAAGCATTTGTTTGGGCATGGTTATAAATCCAAGTAAGAGCCATTGAGCTAGTAGTTCAGGTATCTTACTTGGTCATATCGGGAAACTGGTATGGGGGTCGCAAGGCTTCGCTTGGCTGCTAGCTCTATTTCTTTGCTTCCAGTCAGGCACTAATAGGGCCGAAAGGAAACTATGAATATGAAAATATCCTATAAGTTCGAAAAATTAAATAAACTCGCTAGGAAAAAGTTTTGGGGTCTTCCTATAGGCATCATAGCTAGTTTAGTAATTGCTATTATCATAACTGGTTCGTTTTACGCAGCACCAAAAATACTTAACAGCCAAGACGCTGCATTAAAATCAAACAGGAAGCAATTAAAAACACAAAATGATACCAAAATAAGTAATAAATCTCCTGTGGAACAGCAAACGACATCAAGTGAAGTACCGTCAACAAATAACCCACAATTAAGTAAGGCAGCTGTTAATAATAGTAGCGCGAACGAAAAAAGTACTGTAACTGGCAGTATCCAATCGGCACCCAATATCACAAATCAGCCTATAGAGACAAAACCAATACCTACAATGACAGGTATAAGTGTGTACGTTCCTGGCTATGGGCAAACAGTAGAAATGGCCATACCATCCTGTGATTACGAAACTATAAATAGTGGAACACCTGAAGTTTGCCACCATTACACCCCTATATCATTTAATCTGGTTGCCACCTACTCTGACGGTTCAACAAAACCGTTATCGTGGTTAGATGCTAACATATCTGTCCCAGGCAGTCTTATAATCCCTAAATTGTTTAACGTAGACGCTTCAAACAATACATTAATTGAGGGTGATAGTATGGGTTCAGAATTGGGTGCTGGTGCTCAATCAGTAACACTTCCTATGCATATAATCTATCAGAACTGGAGTTACACAGAATTTATATATGTAACTTCAGCTGGATTTTGGGGACAATAATAACTTATAAAGGGGATAAGAAATGGGTTTTCTTGACAATATAAAAGCAAAGCAACAAGAACATAAACAAAAAGTACAAGAGCTAAAGGAGAAAAGAGGTGATAAGCTCAAAGCCCTTATAGGAGTTGATTATTTAGGTGGCTATAAAGATATTAAAGCTAGTAATGTTGGCGACCTAACTTTTTATAAGAATGTAACCGAATATAAAGCATTCGGTAGCAGTAAAAGAAGTTTTTCCATCGTTAATAAAGATATTGCTGATATGGTCTTTGAGGGTAAGGATGATGTTGTACAGCAAAGAACAATAACCAGAAACATATTGTTGGCTGGCAAGTCTAAGAATCAGTCAGTCAAAGATACATACTTAACTATTCAATTAGTTAGTGATGAAGTTGCTTCATTTCACATTAAGGATAAAGCACCGCTAGAACTAAAAGCCAGTCTAGCCAACACAACCCTACAAGTAGTACAAGGTAAATCTAAGGTTACTGCAACATCAGCACCTCAATCTAGTGTTGCAGATGAACTCGCTAAACTAGCGAAACTTAAACAGCAAGGCATATTGACACAAGCAGAGTTCGACTCAAAAAAGAAACAACTACTTAGTTTATAAGGGTATAATTACTCTATAATATAGGCAGATGTAAATGAAGCCAGATGATAGACCTAAAACTAAATTAGAAAAAACCGCTAAAAAACGTCGGCAAGAGTTTTTTAACCAACAAGCTAAGTTATTATTAAGTAACCCTGCTATTCAGCAAAATATTATTGCTCTAAGAAAAGAGTTACAGTTGCATTTAGGGGGTTTTGCAGATGAAGAACAAGCAAATAAATGGAAAGATGAACACTGGCGCTATTTTTGGTTTGATAAAGATAATGACCCAGAAGCACAAACTGACAAAGCGATAACTAAAATCTTACACGAAAATAACTTGCCGTCTGGATGGCATCATAGCCTTAAGCGATATTTATTTCTAAACGACCCGAACGACTTACAGTTGCCGACAGAATTAGGTATAAGAATTATCAATAATGAAGTTACTGGACAACCAGAAATACATATTATCATTAACGAGACGACAACTAGTGATGACATAGTAGCCGAGTGGTATAGGATTGAATGGTACAAAGACCAGCTTCCATATAAAAGGGTAAAAAAGAGACAAGCGGTTTATGCAATAGAGCGTGACAAGTTTATTTATCAATTGCACATTGATGGTTTAAAACCGAAAGCTATTGCATTAAAGCTAAAAGAAAAAGGATATCCAACATGTAGTGGTTACGAAGTGAGCCAGTGGCTAAAAATACATAAATATCGTGTCATGAAAAAGCCTTAAATAACAACCACTATACATTTATAGTTTTTGATTATCCTTAGAATAACAAACTCTAAGGATTTTTAATGTACAATCATAATGTCCCACTCC
>JAJZHX010000040.1 GCA_021804315.1 bacterium | reverse complement strand
AACCAAAACATCAACTTATACCTACATAATTCTATATTATCTAAACTAAAACTATATAAATTTTATTAAGGCCCGCCAATCGTCGCGGTTTGCGTATAGCCTGCTGAATCAGTAATAGTAACAGGCGTACCAACTGGATAGTTTGAGGCTGCGCCGTTAGCTACGCAAGGTGAAGAGCTGGAACTACAAATTGTTACTCCTGTACTGGTGTCAGTTATATTAAAGGTGCCTGAAGTGCCACCTGTCCAACTAAAGCTATCATTATTACCACTAACTGTAGCGCTAAAGTTAGCCATGGGAGCATTATAGGTTATATTTGTTGAGCTAGTATCTGAGTATAGCAGACTATCGGTAACAGTTGCCGATAAGCTTCCTGACCCCGAGGACGTTGGATTATAGGTAAAACTAACTGTTGAGGGTGAGCTAGTAATATAATCTTTTTTGATCTGGTTACCGTTTAGGTAAAATGTGATTGCTCCAGGATATTGAGGATATTGACTACTAACAAATGGCTGAGTGCCTTGGCTAGCAGTAGCCGTAATAGTACAACTGCCATTACAAACACCAGCTGGTGGACCTACTAGAGTAATCTTCGGTGGACTCTGATTACAATTGTGCACATTATCGGTAGCAGCAGTGGTGTTTTTAGATATCGAGCCACTAATAGTTGGCTGTCCGCCAGCAAAGATGTCAGCATTGAAGTTTTGATTACCATAATAACCTAGAGTTTCTCTAGCCAAAGGCGGTGTACAGCTCGTAGCTAATAGACCTGAAATTCGATCAATTACTTCCGGAGTACTATGACCATTGGAACTGCCACCGACATACCAAGACGGGTAAACGTCGGTACTAGGACCAGGGAACTCTTGACCATAATTAGGATAGGCTCTTTGCACATAAGCAGGTTCTACTTTAATATTTTTTGGCTGTACCCAGTTAACTGGTTTAACACCAGCCAGTGCTTGCTGTAACCAGTCGCGTGTTAACGGTTCAGTTAAGTTCTCAAACTGACCGGCCTTTAATTGTTTGCTTAAGTTAGATGAACCAACAAAGCCAATAACAGCATATTGCGTGTTCCAAGCCGTCATAACACCGTTACGTGAATCGTTTTCTGTACCTGTTTTAACCGCATTGTACCAGCCATTATCATGCTGAAACTTCTGAAAAGGATACAAATAACTGGCTGCTGGATCATCAAGTATACTGTTAATTATGTAGGCTGTATCAGGATTGTAGACCTGAGTGCCTTTAGGCTGATGCCATTGATAGATAGTTTTACCGGAAGAATCGGTTATCTTTAAAATGTAGGTTTGCGGAATAGCATTGCCTAGTCTGGCTAGGGTCACGTCACCGTTAACCTGATTATCTATACTAATGTAGCCACCACCGATAGCGGCATCACCGTAACATTGAGTCTGATTAGCAGCTGTGGCTGCCAATAAACTAGTTATGCCAGCGTAACAGGCATAGGCATTCTTAACACCAATCGCTTGATTAGCCATAGACAACCATTTATTAACAGAATTAACATCTGCTGGAGTAATCGTCCCATTACCGGCATTCAAAGCACTGGCCGGGGCAGGAGTTATCTCGTAGGACGCTTTAACAGCTGGGACATTTCTTGACCCTCCTAGAGCATATCTAAGGGTAACTGGACCAGGATAGATAAAGTTATCATCCCAAAGACAGTTACCGCCAATATTGCCTAAAACCGATGGCGGAGTCTTATTGGTACATGGGTAGCCTGGCAAAGGCTGTTGTGAATCATCAATATAAGAACTAGCCCCGACGTTATTATTATTTTGAATTAAAGCAGCATAAACAAACGGTTTCATGCTTGAACCAGGCGAGATTAAAGTATTAGCATAATTTATTTCACCGCCAGGATAATTAGGACTAAAATCTTCGCCACCGACTTCTGCGACAACTTGTCCGGTATGAACGTCCTCGGCAACCATGGCTTCTTGATTACCGCCAATTGTCGTAACGTTATAGGCGTTATTAGCGACATCTTGCTGGGCATATTGTTGAAGTTTCATATTAAGCGTAGTTATAACTTTCCAGCCACCATGGGTCACGGCACTAGCACCGTATTTATCAATCAATTGTTGCTTAGCTTCAAGTACAAAATATGGAGCTTTAATGTTTTGGTATAAACCTTGTTGAGAGTGAACTTCATTTAAAATATTAACCTTTTCGGCAGCTATTTCTTGAGCTTTTGAGATATAACCTTGCTGTTGCATTTGCAAAAGAATGTAATGTTGACGGGCAATCAGCGCACTAGCGCTAAAGGTACCTTGAGTTACCTCAGGGTTAAAGCGGCTACCTGCGTAAGGTGAGTAATAGCTAGGAGCTTGCGGAATAGCCGATAGCATGGCTGCTTGAGCTAGTGTTAAGTTTTGAGCTGAAGTTTGAAAATAATCTTCAGCCGCCGCTTGGACTCCATAATCCAAACCACCATAAGGTGCCGCATTAAGATAAGCAGTTAAAATCGCGTCTTTAGAGTACTGTTTATCTAGCTCTATAGCTAAGATGACTTCTTTAATCTTGATAGTGATTGATCTCTGACCAGTCCAGCCTTCGTCTAGCTTAACCAACTGCTCGGTAATAGTTGAAGCACCTTGCAGGCTTCTGCCTCTTAAATCGTTCAAGGCAGCCCGAAATATACTCCTTATATCTATAGCGCCTTCTTTATAAAAATTGCGGTCTTCAATAGCCACAGTTGCTTCTTTCATGTAGGGAGATATCTGATTGCTAGCTACTGGATCACGTTTGATGGAGTTATAGTCAGTCCATAGCAAGACTTTGCCAGTACTATCATAATAAGAAATGCTACCTCCCATATTGCCAGATAAATCTTTAATTTGTGGTAAATCTTTTCTGAAATATGCAAAAATACCAATTGTTAAAAAGAAACCAACTACTACACTGGCGCCAATCAACTTTAGCACCATCATGCCACCTTCTCGGCTAAACCAGTACTCAATCAAATGTTTCGGTTTTAGTCTATATAACCATCTTTTCCAGCGCTCTTTAGGTAAAGACGCTAAGTAAGCTGCTTTCTTAGCGTTTCTTTCAGCTTTTTTAGCCTTCTTACGATCACTTAAAGAATGATTGATCTTAATAGATTGACCACTTTTGGTGGTAATGTTGCCACTTCGGCTATTTCTTCTTCTCCCAGTGTTTTTAGTCATACAGTATCTAGCAATGCTCGCTCATTTGCTAATAAATTCATAAGCTTTAGTATAACAAAAAATGGCCAGAACAACATCTTTTTTTGATATATTTTTTCAGCATTTTGTCAGTTTTAGTTATACTAGGTATATATGACACTATCTAAAGAATTAAAGTGGCGTGGTTATCTTAACCAAACCACATTAAAAGACATAAGCCTTTTAGATAAACAAAACAAGGTATTTTATTGGGGTGTTGATCCCAGTTCTGATTCACTGACAGTCGGTAATTTAGCGACAGCAATGGTAGTTAAAGCTTTTATGAAACACGGACACAAGGCAGTACTTTTAATTGGCGGGGCTACTGGCATGATAGGCGATCCTGATGGCAAGAAAACCGAACGATCACTTTTATCTCGTCAAGAAATTGAAAGCAATAAAAAATCGATTGCTGAGCAATATAGAACTATTTTTAAAGACTATGAGTTTGAATTAGTAGATAACTATGACTGGTTTAAGAATTTTAATTATTTAGATTTTCTTAGAGATATTGGTAAACATATCCCAATGCGCCAAATGCTTAACCGCGAGTTTGTAACGAGCAGATTATCTGAACAAGGTTCAGGCATTAGCTATGCTGAGTTTAGTTATGTTTTAATTCAAGCTTACGACTTTTTGTGGCTTAATCAACAGAAGGGTGTTACTCTGCAACTAGCCGGAGCTGATCAGTGGGGGAATTCAATTGCCGGCGTCGATCTAATCAGACGAAAAACCGCTAAGTTAGCAGATGTTTTTGCGGCACCGTTGTTAGTTGACGCAACAACCGGACGTAAATTCGGTAAAAGTGAAGAGGGAGCTATCTGGCTTGATCCAAACAAAACTAGTCCAACCAAGTTTTATCAATTTTGGATTAATACTAAGGATGATGAAGTTGAAAAATTCTTAAAAATATTTAGTGAGTTTGATCAGCCAACTATTAATGAAATAATCAAACAGCATCAAGATGATTTAAGCCAAAGAATTGCCCAAATTGAACTAGCTAAATCAGTTACCAAATTAATCCACGGAGAAAAATCAATGATTATGGCTCAGCAGGTAACAGATATTTTAACGGGCAGAATTGCTCTTAGCGATAAGCTAAACCCTGAACTGCTGTCTGCTCTTAAGAACGAAATTCCGGCTATAACCATTAATGCCCACCAGGAATTAGCCGAAGTATTAAAAGACTGTGGCTTAGCTTCTTCTAAAACTGAGGCCAGAAAGTTAATTACAGCCAACGCTATTTCTATTAATGGTCAAAAGTTTCAAGATAATTATTTAGATGAAACAGTTTTTACTAGCAGGATGATATTAATAAGACGAGGCAAAGCCTTTAAAGATTCAGCTTTAGTTATATTGTCATAAAGATTAAAGGAATTAATAGCAGTATGAGAGAAAAACAACAATCTAATCAACTTAAAAAACGAGCTGATCAGTATAATGATCCTCAGCATAACTATTTAAGATATTGGGATGAGCGTCGATATGAACACTTATCTGAAGAAATAGCTATAAAAAAATTCTTAAAAAATAAACTATTTAAACTTGCTCTCGATGTTGGTGGCGGGTATGGTCGCTTAGACATATTACTATCTAAGTACGCTGATTCAGTGATCTTAGCCGAGCCGAGTCAGCAACAACTTGATTTATCAGCAGATTTTCTTAAAAATTATCCGCAAGTTAAGCGAATACTAATGCAAGCAGATGATCTAGATTTTGACGATAACAGTATAGACTTAGTGCTACTCATAAGAGTTTTACACCATTTACCAGATCCTTATAACGAGCTAAGTGAAATTAATCGAGTGCTCAAAACTAATGGCTATGCGATTATAGAAGTAGCTAATTATGCTCATTTTCGCAATCGAATCAAGTATCTTTTAAAAAGACAAAAATTACCTTCTGAGCCGGTAGATATTAGATCAGAAGCTAATAGAATAAAAGATGAAATAGCTTTTGTTAATCATAATCCACATACCATAATCCGTAAGTTTCAAGTCGCAGGCTTTGACGTAGTCGATGTTTTATCGGTATCTAATTTACGAAGTCCAACGATTAAAAAATATCTACCTGTTTATCTTATGT
>JAJZHX010000039.1 GCA_021804315.1 bacterium | reverse complement strand
AATAGTATTTTTTTTATCCATAACTTTAATATTACTAAAAAGTAACTAATAAGTGAAGTTTAATGTTAATACCTGCTGACAGATTAGGATATGTGCAGGAGGCAGAGAGAATATAAACTCTTTGAATGACAGTATTCAAGTAACCGGCTTTAGATTACGTTTTCGCTTGCATAACAGCGCTATGATTGGTAAGAAAAAGGGCAATGTACTCTAGACATTAGCTTTTTAGGTGATGAAAAGTTTGCATCTAAAAGATGACTAGCATACAAGTGATACTTGTATCTGGTGACGGTGACTATAAAATGCTAGTAGATTTTCTAATTGAGCAAAATGGGTTTGATAAAATACCGTTTCCAAATCGTCGCTACAGCTCAACAATAAAAAAAGAAGGTTCTCCTTAGGTAGTTGGCCGTTCGGATTGCCTTCGTCTTAATACCCGTTATATTAGCAAGATTAACTAGAATAGTCATCGTGTCATAATAAAATGTTAACTCAAATTGGTTGTGGTCTCAGGCTTCTCCCCGTATTTCCTTGTGTTGTCATTCTCCTGCTTTATAAAACATAAGTCAGACAACCAACTGTTATAGCAATAATATTAAGAAACTCGCCAGGATTTTAGAAGAAGTTGAGCAGGTTCAACAAAAAATTAGCTAAATTTATCGTGTTATAATTTTAATAACTTTTATGAATAGATCTAATTCTCGTTCTTTGCCATATACGCCTAAACAAAAACAGCCGTTTAAAATATCTAGATCCAAAATAGAACTTTTTATGCAGTGTCCACGGTGTTTTTGGTTAGATGCTAGAGAAAAAATAGTCAGACCGTCAAGTCCGCCATTTAACATTAATAAAGCGATTGATGAGTTATTTAAAAAAGAATTTGATGCTTATCGGGCAAGTGGCCAAGCGCATCCAATTATGATAAATAACCAAATTAAAGCAATTCCTTACAAACATCAAGATATTGATTCCTGGCGTAATAACTTTGTAGGCATTGGAGTCTTACATAAGCCTACTAACTTTTATGTATATGGGGCAATTGATGACGTATGGTTAAATGATGAAGGTGAAATAATAATTGTTGACTATAAGGCTACTGCCAAAGCTTCTGAGGTATCGCTAGATGCAGATTGGCAAATTAGTTACAAAAGACAAATAGAAATATATCAATGGTTATTCAAACAAAATAATTTTCAAGTTAGCCCGATTGGCTATTTTATTTATACTAATGCTAGATATGATTTAGATAGCTTTAATGATGTTTTACAGTTTGTTACCAAGGTCATACCGTATCAAGGCAGAGACGATTGGCTAGAAGAAGTTTTACTATCAATGAAAAAATGTTTAGAAGACGACAATATGCCAGCTGTCGGAGAGTCTATCATGGGTGGAGATTGTGAGTATTGTACTTATGCTAAAGCTAGAACGGGCTTAACGCTAAACTATATAAAAAATAATAATAAAGTTTAGTTTATAATTATAAGTAAATGTTAGATATTCAATTTATCAGAAAAAATGCGGAAACAGTAGCAAGCAAGGCTCAACAGAAAGGCTACCAAGTAGATATTGAGCAATTGCTGGGTTTTGACGAAGAACGCAAGTATCTTCAGGCTGAAGTTGAAGACTTAAGGCAAAAGCGTAATAACTTAACTAAAGCAACAAAAGGTCAAAAACCCTCAGAGGAACAATTAACGCTTGGTCGACAATTGAGAGATGAAATTAATAATAAGCAACATCGCTTGGAAGCGGTAAGTAAAGACTTCGATAGACTACTTAATGACGTGCCGAATATTTTTGCAGACGATGTGCCAATTGGTGATGAATCAGCTAGCGTTGAAGTTACCAGCTATGGCGATAAACCTAGAGGTGGCCAAGATCATTTAGATTTTATGAGTGAAAGGGATTGGGTTGACTTTGAAAGAGGCGCTAAAGTTGCAGGCACAAAGTTCTATTTTTTAAAAGGTAACGGCGCTCTATTAGAAGAAGCTATTAAACAATATGTTATTAATTTTGTGATAAATAAAGGTTTTACATTTCTAACTGTTCCTCACATGGTTAATCTTAAAACTGCTGTTGGTGCTGGTTTTTCGCCAAAATCTGACAAAGAGAGTAACGAGTATTTTATTGAAAATGAAGACTTAGCTTTAATAGGTACGGCAGAAGCACCATTAACAGGCTATCATGCTAATGAAATATTGAGCGAAAAGCAACTGCCTTTATTCTATGTAGGCCACAGCCCTTGCTATAGACGAGAAGCCGGAACCTACGGTAAACACACCAGAGGTTTATTTAGAGTTCATCAATTTAATAAAGTCGAAATGTACGCCTATACATTACCTGAACAAAGCCAGGAAGTTCATGAAAAGATTAGGTCAATTGAAGAAGAAATATGGCAGTCTCTAAATATACCATATAGAGTCATTAACATTGCTTCTGGCGATCTAGGAGCACCGGCTTTTAAAAAATATGATCTGGAGTATTGGTCGAAAAGTGACGGGGTTTATAGAGAATTAACCAGTTGCTCTAATTGTACAGACTTTCAAGCTAGGAATCTTAATATTAGAGTTAAAAGGGCAGACGGTAGGCTTGATATGGTACATACCCTTAATGGCACAGCTTCAGCGTTATCTAGATCCTTAATTGCGATCATTGAACATTACCAAACAGATGATGGCAAGCTACGTGTACCAGAAGTTCTAAGACCTTATCTTAACAACCAAGATGAACTCTAGACGATTGTCTGTAATAAAATTCATAAGGCCAAAAAGTATTGTAGTTTACAGTAGTAAATTATAGAGGAGGGTAAATGCTTAAAAAACTAGAAATAAGTAGTATTAATAGCAAATTAGATAGTAAAACCCATAGCTATATTGACAATAAATTAGGTAATTTAGATAAAGTTATTCCACCTTGGGCTAGAGAAAGTGCACATATGGAACTGCATCTTAAAAAGAATAAAACTAGGGGTAATAAATTTGTCTGCAAAGTGATTCTTTACTTGCCAAATAAGATGATAAGCGTTAGTGAATCAGCGGTTAGTTTTGAGGCCGCCATTGATCTAATAGAAGATAAGTTAAAGGCAAACATTAGGAAGTATAAAGAACTACATAGTGGGCACAAAACAAAGAGACATCACCAAAACTATTTAATGAAGGCATACTAGCTAAAATTGCTATTAAGAATAAGTTCATTTTTTATTATAACTTCGTATAGTATCAATTAAAAAAACAAGCTATAATAAATGTAAGTTATTGAGTTATATTAAATAAAAGCTCTTAAATCTTAGAGGGAGTTTAATTAAAGAACTTATATTATGAATAGCGTGTTAAAAAAAGTTTTAGGTGATCCTCAGGCTAAAACAATTAAAAGGCTTAAAAAACGAGTAAAAAGCATTAATGATTTAGCCGATAAATATCAGAAAATGTCTGATGTTGAGTTAAAAAAACAAACTAAGGTTTTAAAAGATAGACTAGCTAAAAATCAGACTTTGGATCAAATTTTACCCGAGGCCTTTGCCGTTGTTAGAGAGGCAGCTACTAGGTCACTAGGACAAAGACATTTCGATGTTCAGTTAATAGGTGGCATGGTCTTACACGAAAGTGGTGTTGCTGAAATGAAAACCGGAGAAGGTAAAACCCTGGTAGCTACATTGGCGGTATACCTAAATGCCTTAACAGAAAAAGGCGTTCATGTTGTTACCGTTAATGATTATTTAGCACAACGAGATGCCGGTTGGATGGGACAGGTATATAATTTCTTAGGATTAACTACAGCAGTTATAATTGCTGATCAAAGTTTTATCTATGATCCTGACTATATCAATAAAGGGCACGAAGATGAACGATTTAAGCATTTAAAACCAACATCCAGAAAAGAAGCTTATTTAGCCGATATTACTTATGGAACAAATAATGAATTTGGCTTTGATTACTTAAGAGATAATATGGTTAGAGAAGAAGACCAACTCAGTCAGAGAGAATTAAATTTTGCAATTGTTGATGAAGTAGATTCAATTTTAATAGATGAAGCTAGAACCCCTTTAATTATTAGTGCGCCGAGTGTGACCTCTGGTCTTGCTTATGCTCAATTTGCGAAAGTAGTTAGGCAACTATCTAAAGATAAAGACTACGAAACTGACGAAAAAAGAAAAACAGTAATCTTAACCAATGAAGGTCATGAAAAAGTTGAAAAAATACTTGGACTTGATAACCTTTATGGTGGCGAAAATATTAGGACAATTTATCATTTACAGCAAGCCTTAAGAGCTCAAGCTTTGTTTCAAAGAGATAAAGATTATGTCGTTACCAAAGATGGAGAAGTGGTTATCGTTGATGAATTTACGGGAAGGTTATTGCCTGGGCGTCGTTATAATGAAGGACTTCATCAAGCCATAGAAGCTAAGGAAGGCGTTGAAGTTCAGCAAGAAAGTATGACATTAGCAACCATTTCCTTCCAAAATTATTTTCGTTTATACAACAAACTATCTGGCATGACAGGTACGGCGATGACTGAAGCAGAAGAATTCCATCAAATATATAAGTTAAATGTTGTGGAGATTCCTCCTAATAAACAAATTGTTCGTCAAGATAAAAGTGATCGAATTTATCGAACTGAAACTGCTAAGTTTAAGTCGATAATTCAAGAGGTACGAACGCTTCACACTAAAGGACAGCCTGTTTTACTAGGAACTGTGTCGATTGAAAAAAATGAAATTTTAAGCAAGCTATTAGCTAAAGCTGACATACCACATCAAGTACTTAATGCTAAAAATAACGAGAAAGAGGCATATATTATAGCTCAAGCAGGTACTAAAGGAGCAGTTACTCTAGCCACCAATATCGCCGGTAGAGGTACCGACATTGTCTTAGACGAAGACGTTAAAGAATTAGGGGGCTTATTTGTTTTAGGTTCTGAAAGACATGAGTCTAGAAGGATAGACAACCAGCTTAGAGGTCGATCTGGCCGACAGGGAGATCCAGGAGTAACTCAGTTTTTTGTCAGCACAGAAGATGATTTAATGCGGATATTTGGTGGCGATAGGATTAAATCGGTCATGAATCGCTTAAAAGTAGACGACGATATGCCTATAGAAAATCGGATGATTAGCAAGAGCCTTGAAGGTGCTCAAAAAAAAGTAGAAGGCTTTCACTTTGATCAAAGAAAGAGTGTCGTTCAATACGATGATGTGATGAATCGTCACCGAAAAGCCGTCTATGCTATGAGAAAAGAGATTCTTCACGCCAGAGATATCAGTAAGCGAATCAATATCTTTATTAAAGAAGAAGCTCACTATTTAGCTATATCTCCAGAAGCAGTAAAAGACAATTTCGATGATGTAATCAGAGGAATCTTTGGCTTTGATGAAAAAATATTAGATCTAATATTTGATGCTCCTGCAGATAGATT
>JAJZHX010000038.1 GCA_021804315.1 bacterium | reverse complement strand
TGTGACTGTAATAAGATTGAGCCGTCTTCTTGACAGCTAGCCTGGTAAAGAAAGCCCATTCTTCTATGTGGTTTAAAGCCTAGGCTAATCATAAAGTCATCACCGTAAAGTTTAGCTTCATTTTCTGGATAAGCTGAATACCAAGTCATACTTTCGCCAGGAGATAACCAAGCCATTTTCTGGCCATAGTATTTGTCTTGATTTCTTAAATCAACTAAGATTTTTTTTCTTGGATCAATTTCTTTTTCTGCCTTGGCAACTGCCAGACCATCTTCTAATAATAATTGGTAAGGGCGCCAAGTACCGTCATTGAAATAGACCAATTGCCCTTCTAGTCTTTTTAGAACAAAACTGGATCTTGAGCTTCTATCAATACCTTCACAGATTAGGCTTAATTCTTCATTAATGACCTGTTCTCTGGTTTCAGCCTTAATTTCACCAAAATTTTCTAGATCATACCGAAACTGATTGACGCTTGATAAGACGTCAAAACTGCGAATCTTCTCTTTGTTTTCTCTCAAAGGCTCCAATACACCCTCTTTTAGTTTTTTTGCCTAGCGAGGGAGAGAATAAAGGATACTCTTGCTCGAGAGGAAAAAATTTACTTTTATGAAGCTGTATCGGACTTTAACCGTTGCGGCACAGTGTAGGAATTTCACCTACTTCCAGCAAATAATTTGTTAATTGGTATTTAGTACTTTAGCACTATTGCCTAGACACTAGATATAGTATTAATTACCGCAAGTTTAAGCTATTTTGTTTTTTAAATTACCTAGTCTTAAAGTAAAACTCTGAGCTGCCCCATCTAAACCAAGCATTCTAAGAGTAATTACTAATGCTTCTAGGTCTTTAATGGCCAGCTGATTAAGGTCGCCCTCGGCTTCTTTAAATAAGTGCTCAACTTTTTCAACTAACCATTTCTCTTGATTAGGCTGAATTTGATTTGAAGTAAAGCTACCAATACTATTTAGATCAACTGGCTCAATTGATCTTGCATAACGACTATTTCTAATGATTAAGCCCTTATTAATTAGGTTATTAACATGGATGCTGACTGTAGCAGTTGATTTATACCCCATGCCTTCTTGAATCTCTCGGTAACTAGGGCTATAACCATTTGCTTCAATAAAATTACTTATAAAATCCAGTAGGGCCTTCTGACGTCTAGTTGGTAGGTGATTAATAGATTCATTCATAATAACTATTATGTCATTTTTGGTATATTTTTGGTATATTTTTTGACTTCAGTTTCGGTAACCATAGCAATACCAGCTAACCCCCACCAAATATAAGCTAGCGTGTCATCTGACCAGGCATAAGCTAGCAGGTTAACAAAACTAATACCTATCAAACTAGCTAGTAAAAACAGGGCTAGAGGATCGTCTCTTCTAAGCCATAAGATATAGCCTATGCCTACTGTTATAGTTAGAAATAAAATTAATCCAACAACCCCGTCTTCCTCAGCAATTTGCAGATAGTAATCTTCAGGATTCCTCTCATGATGATTATAATAACTGGCTGGTCCTGACGTACCTGGACCTTTCCCTAGAGGGTTATGAATTACTGCCTTAACACCATCTATTAGGGCACTAGCATGTTGGGCATCAGAAGTTGTTTTAACTTTTGAATTAGTTTGGGTATGAAAGGCAAAGTTCTGAAAGACTTTATTATTATGTAGTAGTCCGAATAAAAGTAGCAGAATAACTAAAGCTACACCAAATAAGCCTAAGATTTTCTTTAAATGTTTTTGAGCCAAATCTGACATTAAAAGAATAAAGCAAAAACTAAGTATAGCTCCTAAATAAGCACTTCTAGAGAAGCTGAAGAATAGGACTATTAAACCACTAAGTAAAAAGAGGATTTTTTGCCAGTCTAATTTTTTAGAACGAATCAGTAGTAATAAAACAAAACTAAGCGGTATTATCATATAAGCGCCTAAGGGGTTAGCCCCTCTTAGCGTAGAGGCAATTCTAATATAGCGAGAATTATTATTAATAGTCTCAGTAATTGGGATAGTCCTAGGTCCATAACCAAAATATTTAAGAAAATCATGTGGCAAAATAAATATCTGGAGTAAACCGAAAACAATAACAATAATAGCTGGGATGATGACTATTTTCTGCCAGCTATTTTTTAGTTTACTCATTCTAAGAGCTACAGCCCAGGTAATCAAGAAAAATAAAAGATATCTTAAATTAACAATCAAGCCATAACCTAAGGCCTTAGCGGTAACCCCATGATTAACATAGGCAATTAAACCTAAACTTAAATTAAGAAGAATATAGACAATAATTACCCAGACTAATCTTCTATACAAAGTATTAAAACGAATTTTATGATCAATCACCATTAATACTAAGGTGCCTATAACGGCTATAAGTAGCGCTACTTCATCCCATAATCTAAAAGCTGTGTAATGTCCGAATAAATGATAGCCAAAAATCGGTAAAAACCCCTGAAAAGGCACAACCACAATAATGATTATTGCCAGTATACTGACTAAAGATAGTAGTTTATATTTAAGATCAGCAGTTTTCATAGGCTTTTAGAGTGATACAATCTATATAGTTTGAATGCAAAATTTGATATGAAAAATAATTCATCACTTACCTATAATGTATCTCTTTTAATTGGTGATGCTATAGCTATTATTGCAGCTTTTACACTTGCCTATATTTTACGTGTCTCAATTGACCATCATAGACTAAGTGCCAGCGTTCACGCTATTACCTATATTACCATTTTATTTTCATTATTACCTTTTTGGCTACTAATATTTGCCCTTTTTGGTCTTTATACTAATCGTGTCTACGAACGTCGCTTTAATGAACTGGGCAGACTAACAATAGGCTCATTTATAGGTATCCTATTTGTTATTAGTTATAGCTATATATTTAATGTCGCAATCTTTCCGGCTCGTTTAGTAACCGTCTACGCTTTTGTGTTTGCAGTTTTATTTATAGTTATATCTCGTACGTATATTAGAGGAACACGGAAGCAACTTTTTCGCTACGGCATCGGTGTTAATCGAGTTTTAATTGTTGGTGACACCAAGGCTACCAACCGTTTGATTGAAGCTATGCGTAATGTAGATGTCACCGGACAAAAAGTTGTTGGGGTGGTAGGTGGACTTAAAAATAAGTTAAAAACCGATAAAGACTGTAAGGTTTTTGTTAATTTTGAAGAAGCCACCAAAAAACTCAAGAAGCAGTTCGATAGTATTATTCAGACAGAACTTTATAGTAAGAGTGAGCTTAATGATGCAATTTTAAGTTACGCTCAAGAAAACCACCTAGCTTATGGTTTTGTACCTGGTAATAGTGAGCTATTTGTCGGTAATATTGAAGCTGACTTATTACACTCCATCCCTATTATTGCCGTTCATCAAACAGCCTTAATTGGCTGGGGGAAAGTTGTTAAAAGACTCAGTGATTTATTCTTTGGTACAATTTTTCTAGTTGTTTCCCTGCCTTTTATGCTAGTTATTGCTATTGCTATAAAGCTTGATGATAACGGCCCGATATTTTTTCGGCAAACCAGAATGACTCGTTATAATCAGAAGTTTATGGTCTTTAAGTTTAGATCACATAAAGCAGAGCTTAGTCAATATGGAATGACCACAGAGGAAGCATTTAGAAAACTAGGTCGAGCTGATTTAATTAAAGATTATCGACAACTTGGCGATCGACTACCTAACGATCCTAGGGTAACAAGAGTTGGACACTTTATCCGTAAATATAGTCTTGATGAATTACCGCAACTGTTTAATGTCATAAAAGGAGATATTAGCTTAGTCGGGCCTAGAGCCTTAGTTCCAGACGAGCTTGATCAGTCGCCTCAAAAAAATCTGATATTAAGTGTTAAATCAGGTTTAACTGGCCTGGCACAAATATCTGGTGTCAGTGATCTAAGCTTTGAAGAAAGACGTAAGCTGGATTTATACTATGTTGAGAATTGGCGATTTTGGGAAGATCTAGTTATTTTACTTAAAACTTTTTGGGTGGTCTTAAGACATAAAGGCACAAGATCATGAAAGTAGCAATTGTTTGTGATTGGTTAGTTGGTATAGGAGGAGCTGAAAGAGTTGTTTATGAACTTCATCAGCTTTACCCTAAGGCGCCAATTTATACATCTCAGTTTAATCCTAATAAGATCGACTGGTTTAATGATGCCGATATTAGAACAACTTGGCTACAGACCTTGCCTAGTAGTTTAAAGAAGTTTTTACCCCTGCTGAGAGCCTGGACATTTAGTCACTTGGATCTAAGTGAGTATGATTTAGTTATTTCATCCAGTGGAGCTGAAGCCAAAGGTATTAAAACTGGGCCTAAAACACTACATATTTGCTATATGCACTCACCAACTCAATATTATTGGATTAGAAAAGATGAGTACTTGAAAAAGCCGGGTTTTCCAAAAGGCTTTAATTGGCTGGCTAAACTTGGTCTAAAAATATTAATCGGGCCTTTAAAGACTTGGGATAAACAAGCGGCAAAACGCCCTGACTTTATAATAACTAATTCTAATTACACAAAGGATAACATTAAAAAAATCTACAAAATAGAAGCTTTTGTTATTTATCCGCCTATAGAAGTAAATCGTTTTAAAATTACAGGCACACCTCCCCTTAGACACGGTTTAGTTATTGCTGGTAGGCAAACACCCTATAAAAAAATCGACTTGGCTATAGAAGCCTGTAATGACTTAAAAGTCCCGTTAGTAGTTATTGGTGATGGGCCTGACCATAAAAGATTGGAAAAACTAGCTGGACGACAAACAACATTTTTAACAAATGTCAAAGACTCTGAAATGCCCAACCATTTCCAGTCATCACTAGCTTTTATTATGCCTAATGCTGATGATTTTGGCATTGTGGCCGTTGAAGCCATGGCTGCCGGTACGCCAGTTATAGCCTATAATAAAGGAGGTTCGGCGGACTATATGATACAGAATAAAACCGGCGTATTATTTGAAAAACAAACTGTCAAGTCTTTAACTAAGGCTATTGAAACTGCAATAAATAAAAACTTTGATTATGATTTCATAGCCAAACACGCTCAACAATTTTCAGCCGAAGTCTTCCGAAAGAATATAAAACAATTTATCGAAACTAATTATAAGGAGGCTACAAAAAATGTCACTCAATGAAATATTTAAGGCATATGATGTTAGGGGTAAAGTTGGTAGCGAACTTACTGAAGATATCGTAGAAAATATCGGTAGAGCTTTCGCAGACTGGTTGCCATCAAGTGGTCCTATAGCAGTTGGTCGTGATATGAGACCCGACTCAAAAGAATTAGCTAAGGCATTTATTAAAGGCTTACTAGTCCAAGGTAGAGATGTCTGGGACATAGGCGAGATCACTAGTGATATGATTTACTTCACTGTTGGTAAAAATAAATTAGCTGGTGGAGCAGTCATCACCGCCA
>JAJZHX010000037.1 GCA_021804315.1 bacterium | reverse complement strand
GCGACAGTCTATATTGCGAGATACAACAAAACTGTTGTTCCCAAGCTCATCTTTGACGTCCTCCATACCAGATATTTGTATTTTACCCTTTACCGAAGTAAAGAGCTAGGTTTAATATACAAGCTCTGCTAAGGGAAAAACCTGCTTAAAGACTGACCTAAAGGGTTTCACGTCATTAGGAGACATTAAATCCGGCCTTACCTTTCTGCAGGACATACCTAAAAAGGTCAAAAACGAGGGAAGAGATCCTGAGATATTAGGCGACCTAGCTGAGGCTGTTATGTTTAGAGATTTAACTAAGCAGGAAACTCGTGCTGTTACTAAAGAGCGTCAAATAAAAAAAGGGCGCTTTGGCCGTACCCAGACATAGCAATACGCCGTGACAGAAACTGTGCCTAATAGTGATTACCCTGTTATGATTCGTAATGAACAGACTGGACAAGATGAGCCAGCTGTTCGTTTTCGCTATAACTTTGGGTATGACGAAAATGCAGATGATCTTAATAAACTTCCACGGTATAAAGAGTTCCAAGGGGGCAGGAGTGGTCAGATAATAAATGTAAGTGTTGATTTGCCTAAATCTGTTGCTACTGAGTTACAAGCGCAGATCGCAAGAGATCCTGCTAGTGTTCGGACACTGGCAGAAAAACTATTCTTAGAAAACAATGACGGTAGAATGACGGAGGAATATTGGCGTAGTGGCGGCTCGGCAAAAAACCCAATACGTCCTCCTTACGAGAAGTTACCAGAATCTTGGTCACTGGGTTTTATAACTAGCACAGAGAAAGTACAGGAATCTGCTGGGGGCTTCGTTTATGGCGGGTCAGATCATCAGTTCAACAGGCTAGTTGTTGACCGCTAACATAGAGGTTATAACTTCGTTCACTATGGTGTACCAAATTCCTTACTAAATTAATATGAATGATATTGATTTTTGTAAGGAAATAGATTATACTTGTTTACATGAAAACAACTGTTACCATTACGAGCAAGAGGCAATTAACCATACCTAAGAAAATTTGGGAGCAGTTAGACCTTGATGGCGTGCAGTACCTACAAGCTGAAGTTGAAGATGGTTTTCTTAAACTGCAAAAGATTAACTTTACTAATCAGCTCAGTAAGTTCTGGGACAAGACAAACGGCTCGGTCAAGGGAAGTCTAAGTGATGAGTCTATAAAACAAGCGTCTCATTCAGCACATCAAAATAAATCATTAAGCTAGATGAAAACTATTGATACAAACTACTTAGTTCGTTTATTTACAAATCAGCCAGCAGATATGGCAACGAAAGCCCTAAGAGATTTAGAAAAAAGTGAGCCTAGAGGTATATTGCTACCCGATTTTGTAATAAGTGAATTAGTTTACGTTTTAGAGTTTCATAAAGAGCTATCTTACAGGCGAACGGATATTGTTGAGGGCTTAAGGTTGATTTTATCTCACCCAGCTTGGCAGATGGATAGTACACTACATGAACTTTCGTTAGCAATATATGAAAGCAATCCTAAATTGGATTATGTAGATTGCCTTGTTGTAGCACTACAAAAATTAAATAGAGCTACGGACGTACTTACATTTGATAAAGAAGTAATTAAGCAAATATCAAACTAAACTCTCATTCAATAGCAAGGTTCTTACTTCGTTTACTATGGTGTACCACACAGGAATACAGCCTATAATACTCTTTCAGGCAAGTTCTGATGTTTTGGTGCGTTTGTCGCACATTCACGCTTAAGAGATAGAAGCAGTTCAAGACTACTAGTATATTTTGTAATGAGAGCCTTGCTTCTATTACCTATTGCATTTAGTAATGAGTTTTACTATAGTAATGAATATGAAAGCTACACTTACAATAACCAGTAAAGGTCAAACCACTATACCTGCCACAGTACGTCGTAAACTTGGCCTAGATAACAGCGGTGGCATATTACAGATGAATTTCAATGAGCATAAGGGTGAGCTTGTAATATCAAAGTCGACTAGTATAGACGAGCTCAGTAAAACGTTGAGTGGGTATATTAAACCCGGAATAAAGCCTCTTGTTGACGCAGATGCATTTTACCAAGCGAATAGGGTTAAATAAGAGATGCCAAAATATACAGGCTCATTCGATACTAATGTTTTACTGCGTTTACTGCTTAATGACATAGCCGAGCAACATACTGCTACAAAGGAGTTATTGAATCAAGCCGCTAGTCAGTTCGCCGTTGCCGATACAGCGATAATTGAACTTGTGTTTGCACTTAATAGGTACTATGGTTTTAGTCGTTTACAAACTGCTGAAGCAGTAGAGGGCCTTATGAATCTAAAAGCGATAAATTGCAACAGGGCTCTTTTTGAGAAGGCTCTACCGCTTTATACTACTCATAGCGGTTTATCTTTCGAGGATTGTTGCCTGTCTGTATATGCTCAGCTCAATGATGCCGAACCTTTGTGGACTTTTGACAAAAAATTGGCTAATCAAGCCCCGAATTCAATGTTAGTTGCAGCATAACTATCTATTATTGAGTTTCTCTGACTTCTCTTACTACGCTGTACCAGTTCAGTACATAGATAGTTACATTAGTAATAACAGTTTAAAATACCTACATTTTATTTATATCCAATAAGAATAAAGTTTTGAGATAGCCAAAAAGATAAGTTATCTGTTGCAGGTTTAATTTGAGTTTTTATGAACGTTTTTTTAAAATTTCTTTTAAGTTTATCGAGCGTTTTTGATTTATCGCCATAATAAGACGATATTACATTCATAGCCACTATACCTCCGGGTTTTAGCTTGTTTTTAACATCAATTAGAAAAGATATTTCAAGAAAGTTAGTAGGTATATCAACGCTATTAAAAACATCGATTATCACCAAGTCATAACTGTTTGACTCTTGTTTTAATAGCTTTCTTCCATCGCCAATTTTAACATTTAAATTTTTATTTAACCTAAGTCCAAAATACTTAGTAGCAATATCAATCAGCGCATCATCTATCTCATAAACGTCTACATATGTTCTAGGGAAATTTTTGTTTATTGCCATTGGTAGAGTAAATGCACCTCCCCCTATAATAAGCATGTGTTTCGGTTCGGCCTGTCTAACTAATTCAATGAATCTTTGATTATAGTCAAAGAGTAGCTCATCATTGTCATCAAATGGTAAACCAGATTGTGCAGCCAATCTATCGTCAGTATAGAGTATCCTGGCAGGTCGATTATTATAGTTAGTATCGACGACCGAATAGTGTTCAATTAAGGTGTCTTGGTCATAAAGCACCTGATTAATAACAAACTCTGGAATATCTGTCATAGATTATGAATATTAGATTCTTTCAAGTTTAGTTAAATTATTAGTACCTTTATATACTAATAAAAACCCGCTACCGCCAATTATTAGTAATAGGTAGATTAAAATTAGGCTTAAATTGATATGGTTTAAACTTAGGGCAGAAATAACTAGAATCTGAGATAAATATATACAAATAAATAACATGATGACACCTTTATATAAGTTGTTTAGTAAATTTTTATAGATAACTCCTTTAACGTTATAAGTATAGTTAGCAAGTTTAAAACAAGCATGAATACCTATTGCCCAGATTAATATTTGGGGTAAAACATAACTAAAAAGCAGGGCTGTATCAGGTAAGACAAATCGGGGGACAATTCCTCCATGAAGCATACCGGGTTTTAATTCCCTAAAATGCCACAGTAATAGCCCTGAAAAAGTTAAGAATAATATCAAACGAAAAAACTTATTGGTTTTAGAAATCTTGCTTGAAGCTAATTGAGTAAACTGTCTACTAGCAAGCAACAGTAACCCAGCTGAAGCTAATCCAATAGATAGAGGCAGATAGTTTTCTAATAAAATCATGGTTTTTAAACTAGCAGAATTTATAAATAAGTAACTGACGTTTGAAGCTATACAGATCATGACTATGTATATAGTCATCAGGAGCAATGAGTCTGACAAGTACCTCATAGCCAAACCTTCTTTAGAATCGATTATTCTATTAGAGTAAAGCTTCAATTTAAAAGAGCTTGTAAAAGCCACTGCCCAGATAATCATTTCAGGTATGGCAATAGAGAAGTTTATAACGAAAAATAGATTTTTGCTCTCTTTAATATTTCTTAAAATGTTTGCGTCTTTAAAAATAACCAGACTGTAAGCAAGACATAGACAGAAAATAAAAAGGTATAGTAGTTTTAAAACATGATTTTTCGGATTGTTTTTATTACTACTCTTCATAGTTAGTTAGTTTTTTATCTAACTATAAATAAATTATAGCATTAAAAAGTCAGACTAAAAATTTTAGCTAATTGAAATAAAAAAACCGTTGTTAGAAAATTAACAGATTTATTTCAGTATAAAGGTCTAAAATAACAGTAAAATAAGGAGTTTTTATGAGTAAAGCTATAGAAAGACCAACTATTCCTAATAAGCCTAGAGAATGGTGGCGAGCTTATATAAAATAATCCCGGCTTTAGTTTCTATCTAGTCAGCCATGATTTGCGAGAGCTGACTAAGGCTATTTCTATGGAAATATATAGTGCCTTGGCCTGAAAATATATCCAAAAAATAAGACCTAAAGCGACTGCAAAGTAACTATATACGGCATTTAGGTGTTTTAGCTCTCTCGATAGAATAAAGCTTCCGATAAGCTGTACAATCACTAAACTAATTGAAGCTGCTATAGCCCCTGAACGAGTTTCTCTTAGGGGGATGTGCTTCGGTAAACTAAGATCTAACATTATTCTAAATAACCAAAAAAGTAAGAACAGGTTAATAACAATCGATAAAACTCTGAAATCTAATTCTTTACCAAAAGAACTGGCCAGACCAGATAAAATAGCCGTAAACATAAAACCGCTACCAGCTATGATGACTAATAAAACACTTTTCATAAAACTTTTAACTGGCTTAGGCCTATGAATTTCTGGTATTTCCCAGATTGCTTGTACTCCTCTAGTAAAAGCACTGGCAACTCCTCTAGCACCATAGACTAAAAATACTAAACCACTTAATAAGGCTAAACCGCCTGCGCGTAAACTATGAATGTGTTTAGATAACTGACTGCCAAGTAGCGGAAAATAGCTATTTATACTTCTGAGAACATCTATTTTAACTGAGCTATTTTGGCCAATAAATGAATCTAAAAAAGTGGTTAGAATTAAAAGCATTGGAAAAACTGATAGAAAACTATAATAAGTTAAGATTGCCGATTGTAGTCCGGCATTGTCGCTGTTATATTTCTTTATAACTGCTGCTGTAAAGCCAAACAGATAGTGTCTTTGTTGTAGGTTACTTAGCTTTATGTTCAGTTTATGCACTGTATCCACTTAATTATTCTATATTATATTTTGTTAAAAAGCTTACAGCTAAGCTTTAGCAATATGTTCAATAATTAGCTTACTATAAACATAAACGAAAAAGGAGAAATATAGAATTATGACAACCGAAGAAGCTGAAGCGTTAATGGAACGCCTGGAACAAAAATGGAGAGCTAAGCAGAAACGTGTGTTTATAGATAAAATGGAGAGAAAACTGAATCATAAAGAACGTTTTTAAAGCA
>JAJZHX010000036.1 GCA_021804315.1 bacterium | reverse complement strand
ATTATAGCTTATGCTACCTGGTGCGCTTGACTTAGGTGCTGTGTTTTTAGTGGAAGAATTAGATGACTTTGTTGATATAACAGTTATATGAGTTGGTGGCGAGCTTGGACGGTACACATAAATTAAAAAGCCAAACAAAACAATAGCTAGAGTAATGTACTCAGCTAGCCGTGAGGATTTTAAAGAATATAGTTTTTTTAAAATTTTAATTTTTGTTTTTTTGGTTAGCAAGTGCAATTGTACAACATTATTAAAAAAATGTATAGATTATTTTCTTGGAGGCAGTGGAATAATTATACTAGTTGATTTTTTATAGTTTAGGTAATCTTGATTGTTGCCCCAGCGTTTATCGGCATTCTTTTCTAATAATGGAACACCACTGACAAATAATAATAAAAAGGCAATAAAGATTGGGCTTATTGAGCCTAATATAATTTCTAAAGTGTTAAGATCTGGTAAAGTAAACAAATATATACCTAACCAGACTAAGATTTCACCAAAATAATTAGGGTGTCTAGAGAAGTGCCACAAGCCATGACTGATCCATTTATTTTTGTTTTTCGGGTTGTTTTTAAATTGATATTTTTCAATGTCAGCGATAGCTTCAGTCAATAGACCTAATAACCAAACTGCTAAACCGATTATTAGAATATTTGAACCTTTAGCGTTACTAGCAAAAAGTATCGGTAACATAACTATCCAAGAAGTAACTGCTTGTCCAAGCCAGAATTCAGCAAATTTAACGAAACTATTTCTTATATCGTCAAACCGTCTGTCAAAACCTACTTTTAAGACTCTATAAACTAAGAAGCTACCGATTCTCAGAGCCCAGATTACTGCTAAGGTGCATAGTAAAAGATCATATGAAGATTCTGACGAGCTAAAATAAGCGTAAACAGCAATGCTAATAAAACTTATTGAATAGGCAGCGTCGGTTAACTTATCGGATTTTGTTTTAAAAGCAACTATAAACAGAGCTAAGTTAATAACTAAAGGAATTAGCAAAGCTATTACAAGTTTACTAATCATTGATTAAATATTAACATAACATTCTTAGAAAGTTTACTTAAGGTTCAAAGAAGCTATCGATATTTGCTCTAGTTTATGCTTTGGATTTGCTTGTTGATTTAGGTAGATTGCCAGACGATACATTTTAATAAGTTTTTCGGTTTCCTTTTGCCATGTTTTATTGCTGGCTACGCTCATAGCAACTTTGCCCATTTGATCTCTTAGGGCCGTATCTTTAACTAATTTATTGACGTAACTAATCAAGCTATCATCATTATTATACTTATAGCCAAATTGTCCGTGTTTGACCAAATCAACGAAAGCCCCTTTGTTAGGAACGACAACCGGCAAGCTTGAAGCTAAGCCTTCAAATAAAACCTGGGAGTATGTTTCAGCTTCACTCGTTAAAACTAAGATGTCCCCGTTAGCATAGGCATCTGCTAGCTCTTCCCCTCTTAACATACCAGTAAATATGGCGTCAGGAAAAGCTTTTTCTAGTTTAGACCTTTCAGGGCCATCGCCAACAAAAACTATCTTTATATTTTGTAAATCTTTAATGGCTTTTAACCTATCAAGAGATTTTTCAGCAGCTAGTCGACCTGGGACTAAGACTACAAGTTGATCAGTTATTGCCCATTGGTGTTTTTGTCGCTTAGCAGATTCTTTGTTTCGTCGTTGTCTGTTATATATTGGATCTACACCATTTTCTAGACGGACTAGTGTGTTAGAATTAACACCTTTTCTAGAGAGGATATAGTTATCCATGGCAACTGAAGGTGAAAAGTTAATTGTCGCCTTTGAATGCATTCGGCTCTCTTGTCTCTTCACAAAACTTTCAATTAACGGAGAGGTAAATTTTAAGGCTTTAGGTATCATGCTTTTAGCTGTATCAAGATTAAATGTCTGGGCTCCGGCAACTATTGGCAGATTACGCTTTGAA
The DNA here is from genome assembly GCA_021804315.1 of bacterium. Lineage (GTDB taxonomy): Bacteria > Patescibacteriota > Saccharimonadia > Saccharimonadales > UBA4665 > JAJZHX01. Next base: position 3,658 of record JAJZHX010000036.1, on the reverse strand, counting down.
GCCATATCAATAACGCTACCTCCAAGAAAAAATAATCCAAAAGGCCCTCTCATGGGAGTTGAGACATGAACTATATCAAACTGACCTTTTTTTAGGATATTTTTAAATCGATTAGGAGGATGAAAGATACTGAGTTGAAAGTTAGATATTGGTATATAGCCGGTTTCAATAATTTTTGCAGAACCTAGAGTGCCGAGTTTTCCTTGATCATAGTCTGGTAACAAGATTGTTAAATCATGGTGACATTGATTTGTTAGAATAGGCGCTGTATGAATTAGTTTATTAACGGGGCCTGATATAACTGAGCTTTCATTAGCCCATAAAATCTTTAGTTTCTCTGGTTGATTAGCGACAATTTTATCCCAGTCAAAATCATAATATTGCGAAGTATCAGATGAGTTTTCTTTGGGTGTCACTCGATAGACTATCTCAAAAAATAGATTATCTGTCAAAGTTTAGTTTTTAATATATTAGTAGCTAAAAAAAATTAATAGACAATTATGCTTTAGATAATCTTTAAATAGAATAAGTTGTTGTTTTTAAAAAAGTTAATAATCCAAACTAAGCTTAAATGTTTTGATAAATATCTAGCTTGCCTCTTAGGTTAGAGAGCATATCTATTTTTTGGTTTTAAGCTAATTAAAGTAACCTAAATCATCAGCAGTATTAACTAGCCAGTCCCAACCTAATTCAATAGGCGAACCAGTCCCGTCGGTGTCGATAGCCATAGGATGATCTTGCATTGTGCTATCTGGGAGGTAGTAAATTTTAGGGTTAGATACTAAATCAGTTCTAATCTGATTAAATATGCTTGCCGTAAAATTTTGCCTTGCTACATAGTTATCGTTTAAATAAGTTATCGGTAATAATAACTCAGGGTGTGCGTTTAGTGCTTTAATATAGGTTTTTAAAGTATTTTCCGGTAGTTGAGATAGCTTAACCATTAGAAACCCAGAATTTTTTATTAATGCCATTCTATTGTCTGAAGCAATATTTTCTGATCTTAAAGATTTATCCATAACGTAGATTAAACCAGGACTAAAAAAGGTTAACAATCTTGTTCTATTAGTGACCATATCTTCGGTACTTTGATATACTTCTTTTTGCCTTTGTATTAAGCCGGCTTGGAGGCAGTAAATTCTCCTATAATGATTGGTCCTGACTAACAGATTATCTGAAGATACTTGAGGTGTATTTAGCCAAGAATGGGTTATCGTATTTGTCGTAGAAAAAGCTATTTCACCAATTTTAGCAATTAAAGCTAAGCTTTTTTGCGGAATTGACTCAGAAATTTCATCAACCACTGAACTTCTAGAGGAGTTATTAAATAACTTATGTTTTAGCCGGTTTAAGATGACTGCTGTCATGGCATCAAGTTCCAGCTTTAATCTGTGGCTTGGGATATTTTTAGTGCATATTGTGTCTAAAAACGAAAATTCTCCAGTGTAATTTAAAGCTATAGTTTTGATATTTTCTTCAGAAACGATATTTGGTTCTCTGTTCAGTCTATTGGCCATAAGATTAATATTTTAAAATATAAGATTGATATATTGACTAATATATATTAAATAATATATATTATCAAATTATATAATTTAACTATTCGACGGTAACAGATTTGGCTAAGTTACGTGGTCGGTCAATGTTTAGGCGCTTATTTTTAGCAAGCTCTAGCGTAAGTAGTTGAAGAGACACGTTATAGATTAAACCATCGCTAAATTCTCCCAAATGAGATAATTGTAAGTGAAAATCACTTAGAGGTTCTTTAGGCCTAGTAGAAATTGTTAAGACTTGACCGTTTCGAGCCTTAACTTCTTCTAAAGTTGATAAGCCTTTGTTATAAAGCAGATTATCTTCAGGTAATAAAATAACAGATAGTAGGTTATTATCAACCAGTGCAATCGGGCCGTGTTTGATTTCGCCGATCGGTAAAGCTTGAGCATGTACTTGAGCAACCTCGCTAAGCTTTAATGCGCCTTCTTGCGCCACGGCATAAAGCACTCCCCTGCCTAAATAAAAACAATCATTAAACTTAGTTATTTGTTTACTCAATTTAGTAATTTTGCTATGTAGTTGCAAACTTAAATAGATTTCATTTGGCAGTTTAAGTAATTCGCTGGCAATATTTTGACAGATCGCAGAATCTTTACCTTGTTTATAAGACATGAAACCGCCTAGCATTAGCAGAGCAACAACCATGCTACTATAGGCTTTAGTGCTAGCAACAGAGGATTCATTGCCAGCATGCAAATAGATACCTCCATGAGTAACTTCCCTGGCAATAGTTGAACCAACACTATTAACAATGCCGATAGTTTTAAGTCCTCGGCGCTTAGCTTCCCTAAGAGAAGCAATTGTATCAGCTGTTTCGCCTGACTGGCTGATGAAGATGGCTAAACAGTTTTCTTTATTAAAAGCACCATAACGATATCTAAATTCACTAGCATGTTCTACTGAGACGGGAATATTTAGTATTTTTTCAAGAACATACTTACCGTAATAACCGGCATAATAGGCACTACCACAGCCAATTATTAAGATTTGTTTTAGATTTAAAATATCTGCTTGAGTTAAATTTGGTCCACCTAGAACGATTGACCCATCGCTACTGACTCGGCCTCTCATAACGTTATTGAGGGCTTCTGGTTGTTCATAAATTTCTTTTTCTAAAAAGTTCTGGTAATCTCCTAAATCTAAATTTTTGGAATCGTTGTCTAGCGTCTTAATATCTATATCTTGAACTGAAAGCTTGAGATCATAGATGTCAATGGAACTAGGCTTAATTTCTGCCAATTGATCATCTTCTAGATAAATTACTTGATTGGTATGATCTAAAATTGCTGATTGATCGCTAGCGATGAAATACTGGTTGTTACCAATGCCTATAAGAATTGGGCTTCCTCTTCTAGCCACTATTAATATTTCAGGGTTATCTTTGGTGATTAAGGCTATACCAAAAGTGCCTTTTACTTCTGATAGAGCCTGGCGAGTAGCTTCTAAAATATCTTGCGATTTTTGATAATAATAATCTATTAAGGCTGCTAACACTTCACTATCAGTCTGGCTTTTTAAATCAGTAGCCTTAATAGTTTTTTTAATGGTTTCATAGTTTTCAATAATCCCGTTATGAACTAAAGTAATTGAACCGTAAGTGTGTGGATGAGCGTTGTTCTTTGAAGGTTCGCCATGGGTTGCCCACCTAGTATGACCGATAGCTAATTTAGCTCGACTATCTATGAGGTTTAAGTTTAATTTTGAAGTATCACCGACTGCTTTAACAACTTTTAAAGTTTCTCCTAGAGTAGCAATACCGACGGAATCATAGCCACGGTATTCTAATCTTTTTAGGCCGTTATAGACAATATTCTTAGCTGGCTTGTCGCCAATATATGCCATTATGCCACACATTTAGTGTTTATCCCTTTCAATAATAATTTTTTCACCTATTCTTCGAACAACTAAAGACTCGCCTTTTTTTAGACTGAGTTGTCTAACCAAGTCAATTGGTAAACTAATAGCAAAAGTTTTTTTACCAACCAAATTAAGCTTTCGTTTGGCTGTTTGACTGTTGTCGGGTCGACTCATGATTTAATAGTAGTTTTTTTGTTAAGTGATTGCAAAGAATTACGTAATTAATTAATTTTTAGGCCAATAATTA
>JAJZHX010000035.1 GCA_021804315.1 bacterium | reverse complement strand
CCGATCTGCTACGCGTATTTATCCCCTGGCATTTTTCCAGTATTGTCTTTAATAGGTTGTCAATTTCGTTTGGTAATTATTAAGGCTGTCTAGTTAATTGCTAGAATTGCGTCTCTTAGCTAATTTTTTTCAACAGCTGAGGTTATACTACAACACATTTATAAGACTCTCTTAAAAAAATAATCAATTGTATTAATTAGTTTATTGTAATAATCACAGCGATAAGCAACCTTTGAAGTTTAATATTATGATTTTAGTTGTTATTGATCTTATCTATACTAATTTCTAGGTTTTGGCCTTTTTCTATTTCAACATTTACTGAGTAGCCATTGATAGCCTGCTTTAAAGCAACACTTAATGTTTCCGCTTTAATTTCATCAATTAGCAAACTATCTTCTATGACACTTTTAAGAAAATGATCTTTGGTATTAAGCGATAACACAATTCGATCATCTACCTCGAAACCAGCTTGTTTACGAGCTTGCTGAATTTGCCTAATAATTTCTCTGGCGTAACCTTCTCGCTTGAGTTCAGGCGTAATTTTAGTATCAAGCATCAATTCATCATTTAAGGATGCTTTAAAAATAACTGATTTAACATTAATTTCTTCTTTAATAATTTCTAAGTAAAATCTCTCAAGTTCAGCTTGATTATTATTGGTTCTAATAGTTATTGCATTTAAAGGCTGTCTTACTTTAATACCTTCTGAGGCCCTGATAGCTAAAGCTTTAGTAATTATTTCTCTTAGATATGTCATTTTTTGTAAAACTAATTCATTAATATGACCACTTTTCGGCCAATATTCCAAATGTACCGATTCTCCGCTAACAAGCTTATGGTATAATTCTTCGGCTAAAAATGGTGTAAAAGGTGCCATGATTAAGGATAGTTGAACTAAAATATAGTATAACGTTTGATAAGCTGAGTCTTTATCTTGATCATTGGAGCTTTTCCAAAAACGTTTACGACTACGGCGAATATACCAATTACTTGCGTCTTCAATAAATGGAATTATTGGTTTAACAGCATTTGGTAAATCATATATCTGCATATTTTCTTCAATAATTTTACTAACACTGTGTATTCGACTGATTATCCATTCATCCAGTGGATTAGTTAATGATTCTAAGGATGGTTCTTTTGGTAATTGGCCTGGTTTAAGCTTAGAATCCCAATTATCTACATCTGCATATAATGTAAAAAAGTCATACATGTTCCATATCATATTTAATTTACGATAAACATCAGCCACATCTTTATCTTGAAGAGCAAAATCTTCGCCATTTAAAACCGGTGAGCTTATTAATAATAATCTGTAAGCATCTGCACTATAGGTATCAATTAGCTCATTAGGGTCAGTATAATTGCCAAAGCTCTTGCTCATTTTCCGACCATCATTACCAGCTAAGGTACCTGTGACAATCACATTATTAAACGCCTGTTTGTTAAATAAGCCGATCGACACCGAATGTAAATAATAAAACCAAGCTCTAACCTGGCCTACATATTCAACTATAAAATCACCAGGAAAATTATTTTCAAACTTCTCTTTATTCTCAAAAGGATAATGAAACTGAGCAAAGGGCATTGAACCGCTCTCGAACCAACAGTCAAGGACTTTATCTACTCTTTTGTAATTTATGCCATCTATTTCAAAGGTAACGCTATCTATCCATGGACGATGATAATCGTCTAGTTCAACCCCTGATAATTCTTTAAGCTCCTGATAGCTTCCGACTACTTTAATGTACTCTTTGCCGTCTTTGTCTAAGCCTTTCCAAACCGGTAATGCCGTTGCCCAAAATCTATCTCTGCTAATATTCCAATCAGGGGCACTTTCGATAGTTTTAGCAAATCGCCCGTTTTTAATATGGTTAGGAAACCAATATACATTTTCGTTTTCTCTAAGCATCTTCTTCTTTTGACTCTGAATGTCTAAAAACCAACTGGGGTGAGCTCTATACATAAGTCTAGTACCACAGCGATAACAGTGAGGATAGCTATGCTTAATATAATCAATCTTCCAAACCATACCTTCTTCTAAAAGCGTCTTAGCTATTAGTTTATTAGAGTCCCAAACCTGTAAGCCTTGCCATCGTCCTGAATCATAAAAACCATTCTCGTCAATTATAGATACAATTGGCAAGTTAGCTTCTTTGGCTAATAAGTAGTCTTCCTCGCCATAGGCTGGCGCTAGATGAACTATGCCAGTTCCTTCTTCTAAAGTAACGTAAGTTGCACCCCAGATGTGGTGGGCTTTGTCTCCCTGATGTTCAAATAATGGTTGGTATTTTAGGCCAATCAAATCTTGACCAGCAAAGCTTCTAATAATTTTATAGTCTAATTTATGATGTTTTTCATCAGTTAAAACTTGATCTAATAATTCACTGGCTAAAATGTATCTTTCGCCATTTAGATCTACTTCGCTATAACTTATCTCAGGATTGACTGCTACGGCCGTGTTAGCTGGCAAGGTCCAAGGGGTAGTTGTCCAAGCCAGTAACTTAGCTTGTGAATCAACTAACTGAAACTTTACGTAGACTGAAGGGTCTGTAACTTCTTTATATGAACTGTCCATAGCTACTTCGGCTTTACTAATTGGTGTAGCGTCCCTAGTACAATAAAGTAAGACTTTTTCACCTTCGTAGATCCTACCTGCCTCATAGAGTTTTTTAAACGCCCACCAGACAGACTCCATGTAATCTTTATCCATCGTTTTGTAAGCACCTTGAAAATCTACCCAACGACCGATTCTATTAATAGTATCCTCCCAGGCATTACCGGTAACAACCATATTGTCTCGGCAAGTGTTGATATAGTCTTCTAAAGAAATCTTACTGCCAATATCGCGTTTATCTTTAATCCCTAATTTTTGTTCGGTAAATACTTCTGCCGGTAAACCATGACAATCCCAACCCCAAGTTCTTTCTACTCTTTTACCCTGCATAATTTGGTATCTCGGCACCACATCTTTAACAATACTAGATAATAAGGTCCCGTTATGGGGTGATCCGGTTATAAACGGTGGGCCATCATAAAAAACATAGCTATTGCTTTGGTCTCTAGTTTCTATCGACTTCTTAAATGTCTGGTTTTTTTGCCACCAAACAATCAGTTCCTTCTCATATTCGATAGGTTTTCTTCTGGTAGCTTTTTGGAATTTCATGTTCTCTTTTCTCCCTATTTTTAAAAATACCCCTCAAAGGTTATTCCGGAGTCCTATAGATTATAAGGACGGTACCATCCGGATTCCTTTGAGAGGTAAATATCTCAAAAGCACTTAAACTGCTATTACGGGCAAGACCCGGCGAGTTCTAATAAGTTATTAAAACTGTTCTTCTCGCTCCAACACGGCTGATAACCGCTTAAAAAGGATTTACATTTGTTAATATATCACAATTCTAATTGTTAGCATAGCTAGCCACTTCTTCGCTTAACGGCAGTTCTGGTCCCTGCCAATAACTCTGAAGTGAACCATCGTCTTTTAAAACTAAAATAGCCGGATACTGAACAATGTCATACAAACTTGCCGTGGCAATCCCTTCTCGACTATCGATATCCTCTGTATCTATCTGTGTTGGATATTTTCGCCTATAGTTGGCAATAAATTCCTCTACTAAACGTTCATGCTCTGAGTTAGGACGATAAAGAATTAATATACGCATAATTAACTACATTTATACCATACTTAATTATCTAGCTAAAGATTTACATATTGAAGTGAATGTTTAATGTGACTTTTTAGCTTTTAGCTACAGCCCGTGGTGCTACCACAACTTGAGCAGACAAAACAACTACCAGACCGTTGTGTCTGATTACCACAGTTATAACATAGTGGGGCTGTGCTACTGGCTACCTTAGTATTAGTTTCAATAGCTTGTGAATTATGCCTCTCGTCTTCACCTGTAAGATTGTTGTCTGTTACTTGAGCTGGCTGGATGGTTACCTTAGTTTCATCAATCAGTGAAGTCTGATTAGCTGGCTCTGGCATATCATCAATTGATGCTAAACCGAGCTCTAATCTATCGTCAAAACTCAGATAGTTAATCGCCAATCTTCTGAAGATATAATCTACTAAACTTGAGGCAGTTCTAATATCTGGATCGTCAGTGATACCTGATGGCGCAAAACTCATATGTGCCAGGCCTTTACAGTAAGTTTTAAGTGGTACGCCATACTGTAAGCCATAGCTAACGCTACGAGCAAATGAATCCATTAGTCCAGCTAAAGTCGATCCCATTTTGGCTAAGTTAATGAATAGTTCTCCAGGTGTACCATCATCATATTCGCCTACCGTAAAGTAGCCATGGAGGTCAGATAAGGTAAACGAGAAAGTTTTAGCAGTTCGAACTTTAGGTAAAGGTCTTCTAATGGCCCCTTTAATAATAAAGTTACTGCTATCGTCTGATCTAGTAATGTTGTCTTGTTCATTATCGCCGGACTTTTTAGCCATACTAAGAGGCTGAGCAACCTTGCAGTTATCTCTATAAATAGCTACGGCTTTTAAGCCCATCTTCCAAGCATCAATATGTAATTGTTCAACATCCTCAATAGTAACATCTTCTGGCATATTAACCGTTTTACTAATAGCGCCTGACAAGAAAGGTTGAACTGCAGCCATCATTTTAACATGTCCAAGATAATGAATAGCATTATCGCCCATTGAACAAGCAAAAACCGGTTGGTGTTCCTTCTTTAGTTGTGGTGCTCCTACAATAGTCTTTTCCTCGTCAATATAAGCTACAATATCTTTAACCTGACTATCTGAATAGCCGAGTGATTTTAGGGCTCGAGGTACAGTCTGATTAACAATATTCATAGTTCCACCACCAACTAATTTTTTGACTTTCACTAATCCTAAATCTGGCTCTATGCCAGTAGTATCACAGTCCATCATGAGACCGATAGTACCAGTTGGAGCTAATAAACTGGCTTGTGAATTTCTAATACCGAATCGTTCACCTAACTCTACGGCTTCGTCCCAAGCACTAGTAGCTGCATCCAGTAAATCCTCAGGTACTAGATTAGCATCTATTTTGGAAACTTCGGCTCGATGCATTCTTAAAACATTTAACATAGCTTCTTGATCTTTAGCGTAACCGGCGAAAGGACCAACTTGGTTAGCTAATTTAGCGCTAGTTGCGTAAGCTTGACCAGTCATTAAGGCAGTAACTGCTGCAGCAATAGCCCGTCCTTCATCGGAATCGTAAGGTAAACCAAGGGCCATTAACATTGCTCCAAGATTAGCATAACCAATGCCTAGTTCTCGGTAAGCTTTGGCGTTTTTAGTAATCTTGTCTGTTGGATACTCACTATAGCCAACTAAAATTTCTTGAGCCGTAAAGATTATCTCAGTCGTATGAAGAAATGATTTGATATCAAAAGTATTATCGTCATTTAAGAATTTTAAAAGATTAATACTGGCTAAATTACAGGCTGAGTTATCTAGGTGCATATATTCACTGCATGGATTTGATCCATTAATCGGTCCGGCTTTTGGTGTTGTATGCCAATGGTTAATGGTGTCGTTAAACTGCATGCCTGGATCAGCACACTCCCAGGCAGCTTCTGCAAATTGTCTAAATAATTCTCTAGCCTTAATTTTTTTAAGCGTCTTACCAGTAGTTACAGCCTTGAGTTCCCAATATTGGTCTTGCTCGACAGCTTTCATGAAATCATCAGTCACTCGAACAGAAATATTAGCATTTTGATACTGGACACTAAAAGCATCTTTACCGTCTAAACTCATATCCCATCCTAGTGATT
>JAJZHX010000034.1 GCA_021804315.1 bacterium | reverse complement strand
AAGGTATAAATATGAAGTATAATCAATTACAAGCCGAAAATTTTAAAAAACCAAAACGACTTGGCCGAGGTATTGCTAGTGGTAAAGGAAAAACTGCTGGTAGAGGAACTAAAGGTCAAGGAGCTCGTGCCGGTTTTAGTAAAAACCCTGGTTTTGCCGGCGGATCAAACCCTCTTATGCAGAAGTTACCAAAACTGCCTGGATTTAATAGTCACCGAGCCAAAAATGAAATAGTTTTTATTAAAGATTTAAATAATTTAGGTAAGAAAATAGATGCTCAAGTGCTTTATGAAGCCAAGTTAATAACTAGTCCATATTCGGATATAAAAATTTTAGCTAATGGTGATTTATCTAAAGCAGTTGAAATTCATTTACCAAAAATTAGCCAGACAGCCAAATCATTAGTAGAAGAAAAAGGTGGTACGTTTATTAAGACTGAAAAATTAAAAAGACCAAAAATTAAGCCAAGCAACTAAAGCCTGGCTAGCTAATTTACCCTAAATCAGTCTTGGTGTTTTAAGGGAGGGTATGGTTAAATATAGCTAATCAAACTTAAAAAAGAGTTAAGAGATAAATTGATATGAATTGGAAAACTATCGGTAAGTCGTTGTCTCATGCGGATATGCGTAAGCGTATCTTTGCGGTTCTTGGCATATTAATTATTTTTAGAATATTAGCTGAGCTTCCCGTACCAATCGGCAATGCAGCTACTTTAAGACAATTGTTAAATAATTTATTTAACTCTAGCTCTGCTCCTCAGCTACTTAGTTATATTAATGTTTTATCTGGCGGAGCACTTGCCAACTTTTCGATTTTAATAGCCGGTTTAGGCCCATACATAAATGCTTCGATTATTATGCAACTTTTAACTAAGGCTATACCTCAGCTTGAAGCGCTTCATAAAGAAGGCGAGTTTGGTCAAAAAAAGATTAATCAATATACTAGAATACTGACTTTCCCACTAGCGATTATTCAATCAATCGGCTCAATCTACTTAATTAAAACCTATGCTCAAAGCATTGGCGGTGTTGGCAATATTACTGCTCATGCAGGCATACTACAGTGGATTATTATGGTCAGTGCTTTAACTGGTGGTTCAATGTTACTGATGTGGCTAGGCGAGTTAGTCACCGAACAAGGTATCGGGAACGGTATTTCTTTAATCATTACAGTTGGCATAGTCAGCCGTTTACCTTCAAATATTGCCCAGATCTATCAGGCCTTAGTTCCAAAGGGCCACCATATGAAGTGGTTTGGTGTAAGTCTACCAATAAATCATCAACAGTTGTACTTTGGTCTAGGCACTCTTTTGATAGGCATAGGCTTAACTTGGGTGGTGGTCATGCTTAATGAGGCGGCCCGTAATCTAACTATTAACTATGCAAAAAGAGTTCAAGGCAATCGGGCGTATGGCGGTGTCACAACTGTTTTACCAGTAAAACTAATAGCAGCTGGCGTCATACCTATTATTTTTGCTGTGGCCTTCTTAAGTGTTCCGAGCTTTGCAGGCCAGATTATGTCAGGTAGTCATAATCATACCCTGGCGACTATAGGCACAGATTTGGTCTCTTGGTTTCAAAGTCCATCAGCTACAACCTTTGCGACCGAAGGCCTGAAAGCCTATATTTACCCAGTAGTTTATTTTTTATTGGTCTTCGCTTTTACATTCTTTTATACCGGAGTTACTTTTAACTCTCAGGAAATAGCCGAGAATCTTCATAAGCAAGGAGGTTTTATTGAAGGCGTAAGAGGTGGCGAACAAACAGAGAAATATCTATCTAAAATTATCAATCGTTTAACGTTTTTTGGAGCGTTTTCGCTTGGTATTTTAGCTCTCATGCCAATAATTGCGCAGATCTTCGTTAATGTAAGCATTACTATCGGTGGGACAAGTGTACTAATCTTAGTTTCGGTAGCTCTGCAAACCCTAAGATCGGTAGAATCCAGAGCTCTTATGGTGACATATGATCAATACTCTGATCCAGAGTTCTTTTCAGATAATGAAGTTAATGATATGTTAAAGCCTAAAACAAGATTAATAAGAAAATTTATACCTAGCAATGGCCTAAAAACTAAAAATAAAAAAGCCATAAAACAGAGTTAAATAACTTATCGCTAAAATTGACAACCAATTGACTTAGGCAGATAATAAATCTAGGTAACTAAACCACATATAATTTTGTAGAGAAAAAACCCTTTACAAAATGGTGTTGGAGTTGATATAATTTATCTCAAGTTATATATATGGCTGCAAACAAGGAAGTAATTGAATTATCTGGGACAATTGTTGAAACATTGCCGGGTACGCAATTTAAAGTGGAACTTGAGAACGGTCATCAGATTATAGCTCATGTTGCCGGTCGAATGCGTAAGCATTTTATAAGATTAGTACCGGGAGATAGCGTTACGGTCGAGTTGACGCCTTACGATCTTACGAAAGGCAGAATCACCTATCGCAAATAATTATCAAAAGTTAAGCAGTGTGTCATTGCTAGATAAAGTAGGAGCATGATCCGCATGAAAGTGCGTGCCAGTGTCAAGAAAATCAGTCCAGATGATAAAGTAGTCCGTCGTAAAGGCCGGGTGTATATTATAAATAAGTTAAAGCCTAAGCATAAACAAAGGCAGGGTTAATCTTTATGGCAAGAATTTCTGGAGTTACTATCCCTGATCAAAAGCAAGTATGGGTTGCTCTTACTTACGTATATGGAATTGGCCCAAAAACTTCTAAAGATATCTTAAATAAAGCCAATGTCAGTGAAATAACTAGAGTAAAAGATTTAAATGACGGAGAGATTAGTCGTATTCAGGAAGTTATTAATAGTGACCATCTAGTTGAAGGTGAGCTCCAAAGAGTAGTCAGCGGTAATATTAAAAGGTTAAAAGACATTAAATCATACCGTGGCATAAGACATCTTGCTAATTTACCGGTAAGAGGACAAAGAACGAAAACCAACGCCAGAACTAAACGTGGTAAAAAAGTTACAGTCGGCGGTACAGCTAAAAAGGTTGCATCAAAGACTTAATAGCTTTAAGACTAAGAGGAAAATATGACAGATAATCAACAAATTATTGAAGACAACAAGCAATTACCGTCCGAAGATCAAACGGCTAATAGTGAGGTCAAAAAAGTTACTGCAAAAGTTAAAAAAGCTAAGAGGAATGTTCCTTTAGCTCAAGTACATGTTCAAGCAACTTTTAATAATACGATTATTTCTGTAACTGATACTAAAGGTAATGTATTGTCTAAATCTAGTGCCGGGACTTGTGGTTTTAGAGGCAGTAAAAAGGGCACAGCTTACGCAGCTCAAGTCGCAGGCGAACAAGCAATTGCTTTAGCAAAACAACAATTTGGCGTAGCTAAAGCAGAAGTCTATATCAAAGGTATTGGTTTAGGCAGAGACGCTCCAGTCCGGGTGCTAGCTTCTCAGAATATAGCGGTAACTAGCATTAAAGATATTACAGGTGTTCCTCATGGCGGAGTTCGTCCTAAGAAAGCAAGGAGAGTTTAACAATGGCACGCGACCGTCAACCAATTACTAAATTGAGCCGACGAGAAGGTTATGCTTTGCACCCCAAAGCTCATAAAATTTTAGTTCGGAGAACCAATAAACCGGGACAGGCTCAAGGTTATATTGCCCGAAGCAAAACCAGTCAGTATGCCTTACAGCTAAGAGAAAAGCAAAAAGTCAAAAGACTTTATGGTTTATTAGAAAGACAGTTTGCTAACCTTTTGAAAGATGCTGCTTCTCAAAAGGGCGAGGCAGGTCTAGTTTTGCTCCAATTGCTTGAGAGAAGGGCTGATAATGCTGTCTATAGAGCCGGCTTTGCTCCAAGTCGTAAAGCGGCTCGTCAGCTTGTCGGCCATGGTCATTTTATACTTAATGATGTGAGAATTGACATCCCTTCTATTAGATTAAAACCAGGCGATAAAATCAAAGTTCGCGATCATAGCACTAAAACAGATTATTTTAAACGACTAGATGATACTAGCCCGGCACCTAGCGCTATTCCCGCTTGGATCAAAGTGGACCGTAAGCATCTTAGCTTTAGTGTCACAGGAATACCATCTAAAGAAGACGCTGAACCAGATATTAATGAACAACTAATAGTTGAGTATTACTCACGTTAATAAGGAGAAAGTATAAGCAATGGCCAACACAATCAATATACCAAGTTTAGTAAAAGTAACAGAGCATTCCAGCACAAGTGCCACATTTACGATCGAGCCACTACATAGTGGTTATGGCATGACATTAGGTAATTCTCTAAGAAGAGTTCTATTATCGAGTATATCTGGGGCAGCTATAACCTCATTCAAAATTGAAGGTGTCTCTCATGAATTTACTGATGTCAGTGGCGTAAAAGAAGACGTAGTTGACATTATGCGAAATCTTAAAGGTATTCGTTTCAGAGTTTATGGTAGTGAAATACAAACTCTTAGAATTAGCAAAAGTGGTCAAGGGGTAGTAACCGCTAAAGATATAGCTGCCAATGCTGATGTTGAAGTCGTTAATCCTAACGCTGTAGTTGCAACTATTGATGACAGTAAGGGCAAATTAGTAATTGATTTAACAGTAGAAATTGGCAGGGGGTACCGAACAATTGAAGAACAAACTGCCAAAAAGTCTAGTGATATGATTGCCCTAGATGCTATTTTTAGCCCAGTTTTAAGAGTCAGATATAAAGTCGAAAATACTCGTGTTGGTCAAGCAACGGATTTAGATAAATTATCTATCACCATTGATACGGATGGCTCTATTACGCCTCAAGATGCATTTGAAGAAGCCGCAGCTATATTAGTCAATCAATACACTGCCCTTGCCGGTAAAACACGTGTTGAAACTAATGAAATATCAACTAATGAATCAGAAAATAATGATCAATACGGCAAGGGTTCTCAAGAAGAAGTAACGCCTCTTGATACTCCCATAGAAGATTTAAACTTAACAGCTAGGACAACCAACGCCTTAATTAATAACGACATCCATACCATTAGAGACTTATTCTCTCTCAATGATGCTGAGCTTAAAGATCTTAAAGGATTTGGCAGTAAAGCCTTAGATGAAGTTAAAGATAAATTAGCTGAGTTGGAGCTTTAATAATGCATCGACACGGATATAAAGGCAGAAAGTTTCATAGAGAGCGCGATCAACGTCGAGCATTAATAAAAGGTTTAGCTGACTCTTTAATTAAGTATGAAACTATCGAGACTACCCTAGAAAAGGCCAAAGAAGTCTCTAGTTACACTGAAAAACTGATAACCAAAGCTAAAAAAGGCGATCTTAGTAGTCGTCGACAAGTAATTGCTGGGCTTCAGACAGTTGCTAGTGCCCATAAACTTGTCGATGAAATTGCTCCAAAGCTAGCTACCAGAAATAGCGGACATTTAAGAATTAGTAAAACTACTAATAGACGAGGTGATTATGCACAAATGGCAACGATTAGTTTTGTGGATAATCTAAAAACTTCAGCCGATAAGCCAGTTACTAGCGCCAAGCAAAAACAATCTACTGAGCCTAGTGAAGAATTAGCCAAGGAGAATAAACAATGAAGACTTACAGTGCTAAACCAAGTGATATAAAACGCAAGTGGTATATCCTAGACGCTAGTGAAGCATCTTTAGGACGCGTCTCAACGCTGGCAGCTAATTTGTTACTAGGCAAGCACAAACCAATGTTTACTCAGCATATAGATGTTGGCGATTATGTGGTTATTATTAATGCCGATAACTTAAAATTATCTGGTAATAAATTAGAGAATAAAATTTACTACCACCATAGTGGGTATCCAGGTGGTCTTAAAAAAATTACTGCAAAAGATAAGATAGCTAAAGATGATGCCAGATTTTTAATTAAGCAC
>JAJZHX010000033.1 GCA_021804315.1 bacterium | reverse complement strand
CAATCATTTAACCAGACTCAGGGTAATTAAGCAGCCAGAAGAATTATTGGCTCTTCAAAGAGCCATCGATATTACAATCGGCGCCATCAAAAGTTCTATGACCCCAAGCAAACTCGTTAAATACAAGAGTGAATACGAACTAGAGGCTAACTTAAGTAAATTTATTAGAAATCAGGGAGCCTTAGGCCATGCTTTTGAGCCAATTGTCGCCGGAGGTGCTAAAGCCTGTATTTTACACAGTATTAATAATCAAAGCTTACTTAGACCCAATGATTTAGTACTTGTAGATATGGGCGCGGAGGTTGAACACTATGCCGCTGACATTACCAGAACCTATATTATAGGTAGTCCCAGTAAAAGACAGCGTGAAGTCCATCAAGCAGTTATTGATGTTCAGGATTATGCCTTGAGTCAAATTAAACCTAACGTACTACCAAAAGACTATGAACACAAAGTTGAACTTTATATGGGTGAAAAATTAAGAGAACTTGGTTTAATTAAAACAATCACTAGCGAAAATGTTCGAAAGTATTATCCCAGTGCTACTTCACATTTCTTAGGTTTAGATGTCCATGACGTAGGCGAGTATCAAAGACCCTTACCTGTGGGAGCGGTTCTGACAGTTGAGCCGGGTATTTATATAAGAGAAGAAGGTATAGGCGTTAGAATTGAGGATGATGTACTACTTGATGAACCAACCAACAAAATCCTATCTAAAAAATTATCTAAAAACCTAACTTTAAACTAAGATTAATCAACGTGGCATAATCACCAAATTTCAAAAACTATTATTAAGTTACTTATCGGCTGGCTAGTCAGTGTCTTAAGCTAGGAGATTGTTAGTGGTCATTTAATTAGTAACATATCGTTAAACAAAAGTATAAGTAAGACTTAAATACCATTATAGGCTTAGCATAACTATTAAAAGTGTCTATCAATGAGATTTGCAGGTCTAGTCATCAGTCTGATAAACTAACTAGTATTAGTTATGTTAGAAAGAGTCTAATTTATGAGTATTTATAATTTTATTACCCTTGGCTCAGTACTATTTATGACACTGCTTATTCTGATTCAAACAAGAGGAGCAAGTTTAGGAGCAGGTTTAGGTGGAGCGGGTGAAGTTAATACCACTAGACGTGGGACAGAAAAAACCATCTTTCAACTTACTATTATTTCTGCTTTAGTTTTTGCTTTATCTTTAATTCTTGGCGTGGTGATTAAATAAACCCTATAATAAGTAGATCTAAAACCCCTATATTATTATGCAGGCTAAAAAACCAAAGGCTGTTTTATTAAAACGACTAAGCAAAACTAAAAGCCATGCCAGTACTATAATTAAACAATCCGAGATATCAGTCGATAAAATGTTGTTGGGCCGGATTGAAAGGCTATCTAACGTCAAGCGATTTGTTAGCCTTTGGCTAGGCTCTTTATTGTTATTGATTGTCATAGTAATTTTTCAGATTTTTAATTTAAGCAGTTATTACCAAAGAGTTGCAACGGTGCCTGGCGGTATTTTTATTGAAGGGAGTAGTGGAGTCTATACCAACGCTAACCCAATCTATGCTACTACCGATCCGGATAATACTATTTCGGCTCTAATTTTTGCAGGTCTTTTTAAGAATGGCCCTAATGGTCAATTATTACCAGACTTGGCTTCAGGCTACTCAACTGCTGATAACGGCAAACAATACATTGTACATTTAAAAGCTGGTTTAACCTGGCAAGATGGGCAACCTTTAACTTCCAAAGACGTAGTTTTTACTTTTGATACTATTGAAAATCCTAATGCCGGTAGTCCACTTTTCTCTGATTGGCAGGGTATTCAGGTTTCTGCCCCAAACCCAGACACAGTTGTTTTTACGCTACCTGATGTACTGGCATCTTTTCCTTATCAGTTAACAACCGGTATTTTGCCACAACATTTATTACAGAATATTCCTGTAACTGATCTAAAATCGGCTAATTTTAACACCATTCATCCTGTTGGAGCCGGTCCGTTTGAGTGGGGAGCAATCCAGGTTATTAACGGCAATAATCCTAGTAACGAAGAAGTTCAAATCGCTCTTAAACCTTTCCCAAAATATAATAGTGGCAAACCTAAGCTTAATCAATTTGAAGAAGATATTTTTGCCAATCAAAATCAGCTTACGACTGCCTTTTTAAATCACAGTATTACCGCCATGGAGGCTATTACACCGCCACCAATTAATGTCCAGAATAATCCAGGAGTCATAAAGTATAATTTTATTCTTAGAGCGGCAACTATGGTCTTTTTTAGAAATACCGCTAATGACGGTATTATGAATGATCAAACAGTTAGGACAGCTTTAGTTGAGGGAGTTAACGTTAGGAGCATTATTAAGCACTTAGGCTACCCAACTTTCCGGGTGAACGAGCCATTCTTACAGAATCAATTTACTTACAACTCTAAATACGCTCAACCCGGCTATAATCCATCACAAGCCATAAAGCTACTAGTCAGTGACGGCTGGACAACTATTAAAAACGGCATCAGATATAAAAATAACCAACCCTTAGAATTCACGCTAACTGCTGCCAATAATCAAGAAAATCAAATGGTTATATCCGAACTTAAAAATCAATTGAAGAAAATAGGTGTTGATTTAAATCCTCAGTTACTTGACCCGCTAGACTTTATATCAGCTTTAAATGAGCATAATTATGATGCTGTTTTAACCTCAATCTCTATAGGTGTTGATCCTGATGTATTTGTTTATTGGGATAGTGCTCAGGCAAGTATACAATCAGCAACTCGCCTTAACTTTTCTGAATTTGAAAATTCAACTGCCGATGAGTCTCTGCAGGCCGGTCGTATCAGACTCAACCCTCAACTACGCATCATAGAGTATCAGCCGTTTCTGCAAGCCTGGCAAACCGCTGAACCAGCACTCGGACTTTATCAACCAAGACTACTTTACTTATCAAACACTCCTATAGGTGGTCTAAAGACTTTCCAGCTAACTAATAATAGTGATCGTTTTGAAAATGTCCAAAACTGGGAGATTCAACAGGCTAAAGTTAATATAGAACCCTAACTTTTTGGCTTGAGAAATCATATTAAAACTAATAAGATACTATTAACAAGCGGATATGGCGAAATTGGTAGACGCGCTAGCTTCAGGAGCTAGTAGGAGTAATCCTGTGGAGGTTCGAGTCCTCTTATCCGCACCAGTTGGGAAAAATCGCCCATCCAGGCGACAATACAGAATTGAGTCCATTTATGGTGTAGCATAGTTGACGCATTTCAAACATCTGCGATAGAGCAATGCAATAATGCAAGATTGGACAACCTTGTTAAGATTTTCGGACTTTCAGAGAATCTACTAATTTAGCCTAACAAATTTCTAACTTGTTCGCCTCCTTGACTAGCAAGTTTTTTATCAAAAGTGGCTAATTCATTTTTATAGGCTTTGGACTCAGCGGCTGCATAGCAATCTACTACTGATAATGCAGGGTGTTGCTCATAAAATTGAATAACATCATCTAGGAAATAAGGATTATGTACTACGTTAGAGAATCCTAAAAAGTTAGTTATCAATTTGGTAATATCTTGTCGAGACAACTCAATTGTCTTTTCGAGAACATATACAACTTCAATTACAACTACATCTGTAACATAGACCTTGTTATTTTCAATAGCGTTCGTTGCTATTTTTGTTTGCTCAGGAACGTCATTAAGTAAGAATCTCAGAACAACATTCGTGTCGAGGCTAAGCATGGTGGCCGTCTACCCACGCAGAGGCGGCTGCTTCTCGCAAGGAATCCCCTGAGAGGCCCTTTAGGTGATTAGGAATCTTTTTTGTTATCTCTGCCCTTAAAGCCTCAAAAGACTTCATGTCAGTTCCTGAATCGAGCACTATTTGATTACTGGGATTAATTGAGAGTTTTATTTTCTGACCAGTCTTTAGGCCCATAGCCTTACGTAATGGGGCAGCTATAGTAATGGTTCCTTTGCTTGTGATAACTGTATCGTATGTCATGTATTACATACTACACTACGTAATACATCGTGTCAATTTCTTTCAATATCTCATGGTGCAGTCAGTGGGTAAAAATTTACACCTTATTAGAGACGAACTAGTTAGATGGAGGAAGATTTTGGAAGTGCCTTATCAAGAATATCTGCTCAGTAAGTAAGAGGCGGGAGTTACATTCACTCCTCTAAAGCTCTTCGACCCATTCATTTACTATAGTTTTGAGCCTTGTTAGTTCTTCTTCGCTTCTGAAGTTATGGCCTGCACCATCTATAATTTTTAACTCTTTCTTACTCCCCTTAATGGAATTAAACAATACTTGTTGATGTTTTAATGGGGTACCATCATCTTTTTCGCCTACAATAATTAAAACAGGCATTGTTAACTTATCTGCATTCTTGGTTAGGTCATACTGCATGACGTCTTCAGCGTACTTCCAAGGAATTTTCTTTATAATCCCTGGCTTTGATTTACTAGGACTTTCGTAGTATCCCCGATTTTTCCATTCATCGATAAACTTCTGAGTATTGTTATGTATATTTAAGTACCCAGATACAACTGGTGATATAGGTATTAAAGCAAAAACCTCATCAGGCTGAGCTTCTGCATACAGACTTGTTATCATACCGCCCATGCTATGCCCACAAAGTATAAATGGCTCTATATACCAGGTTTGGCTTTTTGCCCAAGAGATAACATCAATTAGGTCTTCATAGTAGCTAGTCATTGTGACATCTTCCATTCGCCCACCGCTTTCGCCAATAGTATTAGCCGCATCCCATAGCACTACACAGTAACTTTGCTTAAAAATACATCTTTTAAGGCTTCAATGTGCACTTGCTCTTTAATTCCACCTTGGCCATGGGCAATAAAAACTAAGCCGAGCTTATTGTCCTTTGGCTCATCAACCAAAACAGCAAGGTCTACATTATTTCGGTTCTTTATAAACGATTTCATTGGTTAATAATATATCATATATACGGCATTCAGCGATGAAGCAGCAAGCGCTAAGAATGAACACCCAGGTCAGATTCCTGATGGCAATGTTTTCGTTCTACAGCAAGCTATATTGGATTCTTTAGCCAAGGCGTGTGAATCTTGTGTTGCGCAGGAGGAGCGCCCAGTTCTAAAAGCTGCCTTGAGTCAAGTTCTAGGTATTTAAGGTATAGTAGAGTAATGGCTCTTAATACTGAATCGTTCCCCGAAGCTAGAACAAGCGTAGCCATTAGTGAACCATTCTTACGTTTAGATGATTGCCAAGATCTGTATGAATCATTTACGCAAGCAGAATTTAATAATAAAGCTCTGCTTGCTTTTGCTTCAACAAGTTTGGACTTTCGCCAAGGTAGATCAAGAGAAAATACTCCTTGGCGAGAAGGCGAAGCCCTAAGCGCACGCCAAAAGGTAGCCACTATTAGTCTGGCTAATAGGTGGGGTATGTTTCGAACTACATACCCTCAAAAACCATTTGATAGCCTAGTTGTACTAGGTGCACATAGAGATTCACTCAAGCAACGGATGAAACACGCAGTTAATATCTTGGCGGGCCAAGATAGAAAAGATCAGAGTTTAGTCATCTTAAGTTGCTATAGTCCACTTTTAGCCCAAGAGGGTTTAAATGGGGGTACCGAATATGATCTGGCACTTAATCTCGCTGAAGAGGATTTCAACGGAAATTTTATAGCTGGTTCATATTCTTGCTGGAAAGATCTTGCTCATGATACCAACCAGGCAATCGGTGAGTATGCTGTTGCAGCCTTTGGTGAGTTAGCTGGAAGAAGCGCGATAACCATAAGTGGCTCAGTACCTGGAGAATCTGTCAGGGCTACGACAGCATCTACCCTTATGTCATTAAAAACTTTATTAGAGCCTGATAAATCAAAGATGCTTTTCGTTACAACATCATTACATTTGCTCTATCAAAGAGCGCAAATTCAAAAAATATTACCAAA